>CAYSDT010000257.1:0-4940 GCA_964429835.1 uncultured Ardenticatenaceae bacterium
ACGATGGGGATGAGCGACATGCCGAAAATAGTGAGGAAATGGGGCAAGCGCGTGGGACGCATCAACATTGGCAACAGGTATGGGGCGGCGGCTTGTGAACTAAAGCCGAGAAAGAACGGGTAGTACAGCACAAACAGCCCCGCGATGAGTGAAAGGGCAAATAAGGCGGCGCGTGGCAGGTTGATTTTGCCGTCGTCACGCCATCGCCCCAGCGTGAACGCGCCGACCATGATGAAAAGGTGGATCAGCACGTCCCATGTGTTCAAAAATGCCAAGCCGCCGAGAATGAGGGCGGTGAAAAAGTAGCGGGGGAGCAGGGGAGCAGGGGGGCGGGGGAGACGTTTCCGATCCCCAATGAACCATGTGAGAGCCATCGCCATTGATAAAAATATGAAGGGCAAGGCCAGCACATGCGGGTGCATATCGCCCAGCACGAAGCTGAAAGCGGGGAATTCGACAATGGGTTCCAGCCCTTCTTCGGCGCGGCCGGAAAGGTGGTATTCGTGGATGGGGCGGGAGGAACGCCACCACCACCACGCGCCCGATTCGTAGCGGGCGGGCGCATCTATGCTGGCTTCGATGGCGGGGGCGGGCAAGTCGCGCATGTCCAGCCACGTCCAAAATGCGTCGTTGCCGATGCCGTTGGCGTGTGCCATTTCCAGCCCAACTTCCATATTGCCCGCTAAGGGGATGGCTAATGCGGCGATGAGGCCGAGTAAAACGGCAGACCTGACAGGTGCGACAGACCTGACAGGTTTTTGAAAACCTGTCAGGTCTAGTAGGTTATACACAAGACCAAAAGCGGCCGTACCTGTGCCAGCGACTAGCCAAGCGAGGGTTAAATTGAAGGTGAATGGGGTGCTAACGGCCGTTAATTTCCCCATCACCGCGCTCATCACATAGCCAAAATAGTAGTAGCTGATGCCAAAACCAGAGAGCCACGGGTCGTTGGGCGGAAATTGGGGCGAGCGTGTTAATGAATTGAGAAACGCGAACTCCATTGGCTTTTCGGTGGCGGCGATGGCGGGATTTTGAGATCGTACCCACACCCACAAGAAGAAAAGCGTGGCAAAAACAAGCTCGGTCAGCAGCAGATGCCGCCAATGCTCGCGTACCCATCGCCCCATCGCCGCCGCGCCTTCTTTGCGCCCTGCCCAGATGGACAGCCCAATCACGCCGCCAACGCCGACCAGCACGCCGCCCATATCGTTGCCCGTAATGCCCAATGTGCCGAGCATCCAGAACAGGTAGCTGATAATCAGCAGGCCGAGTGGTTTAGTGAAAGCGAACCCCTTGTCGGGCAGGCGGTGGAAGAGGTGGAATGAGAGGGGAAAAACGGCCGTGCTAATCAGCAAAAAGGCAATCCACCAGCGCACAGCGAGAAAAATTTCAGATAAAGGCATAAGTTCTGTGTTTGGGGAGACCTACGAAAGGACACGGCGGTTAAAACCGCAGCTACAGGTGCAAAGTCGGCCTTCGCCGACTAAGGTCTTAGTCGGCGAAGGCCGACTTTGTAACCGTAGGCGCGAATTTATTCGCTGGCTATACAGGAATGACATAATTGACGTTGTTTGGTCGTTATTCATCATTTATTTGTGAAAAGCGGCCGCAATTTTGGGCAATACATCAACCACATCGGCATGAATGACGACATCGGCCATGTTGTCGGCGTAGGTTTCGCCCAGATTGATGATGATGAATTTTGCACCCAGACTTTTTGCCAGCATGGGCAAATCGCCCACGGGGGCAACTTCCAATGAGGTGCCGATGGCGATAATGACATCACATTGGCGTATCGCTTTTTTTGCGTCATTCATCACCCGCACGGGCAACATTTCGCCAAAAAAGATGATGTTTGGTTTTAATACGCCACCACAACTGGGGCAGTAGGGAATTTCTTCGCGTTCAAGTATTGCATCAGCACTCGCTTCAGCGGGGTAGATGGTGTAACAGCGCAAGCAGGTCGACTCGCGCATATGGCCGTGTACTTCGTAGATGGTTTTAGAATCGGCTCTGGTGTGCAGGGTGTCGATGTTTTGGGTGATGATTGCTTTGAGAACGCCGCTTCTTTCCAGTTGAGCGAGGGCCAGATGGGCGGCGTTGGGGGCGGCGACTAACATACTTTTCAATAGTGGGCGCATCCAGTCAAAAAACCGCGCTGGTGTCTGCTTGAAAGTTTGAATGTTGGCGACAACCATCGGGTCGTCGTGTTCCCATAGGCCAGATGATGGGCTGCGAAAATCGGGAATGCCCGATGGGGTGCTGATGCCCGCGCCAGTAAGGGCAACAACGTAGTTGGCCTTTTTCAATATGGCGATGGCTTCATTAACGGCCGTTTCTGTCTGGTTCATTACACTATTTCATGTAGGGCATGGCAACACCATGCCCCTACTGTACGGGTTTGGCGTTGCCAAACCCATTTCCATCAATTTTACTTACTCACCATCGCCCGCACCAATTTCTTAACCAATTGGCGGAACATCAGCGTTATCGGTGTTTTTGGATACAAGGAGACAAAAGGCATCCCCTTGTTGACCGCGTTTGCCATCTCTTTGGCGTAGGGAATGATGGTTGAAATGGGGCGACCGACAAAACGCTCGGCCGCTTCTTTGGGAATGCCGCCCTCAACTTCTACCATCACAAGACGAATATCGCTTTGCGTATGCTCACCCAATGATTTGAGTAGATGGCGGGTCGCAATCAGGGCGATGCGCTCAGGGCGCAGGCAAAGCACAATCTGGTCTGCTCGTTCAATGGCGGGCATGGTGACATCGTTAATGCCGCTGCCAAGATCGGCGACGATGTATTGGTTTTTGTGGAGGGTGTCGAGGATGAGATTTGTTGTGGCGGGGGTGATGGTGGGTAAACGGCCGTTTATATTCGACTGTGCCAACAGCAATCGCAACCGTTTGCCATACGTTACCACCTGCGCCACGATCTGCTGTGCCGATGGCTTCTCTTTTCCGGCCAACACCGTGACCGATTTTGTCGGCTGCGTATTCAAGTATAGGGCAACATGCCCATGCTTTATATCTAAATCGACCAACGTCGTCTGTCGCCCGCTTCCTGAAAGGATGGCAGCTAAATTGAGGGCAATTGTCGTTGTGCCAACGCCGCCGCGTGCGCCCAACACCGCAATCATCCCCTGTTCTGGCTGTTTTTCATGCGTACTCACAACAGCTTCAACAACAGCAGATGACATCACCGTTGTTTTTTTGTCTTGTGCCGCCGCATGAGGTTGCAACCCATCCAGCATATCTTCAATGCGAGCCACCATCTCATCAGGCGGGGTTGGTTTGATGAGATAATCATCGACACCAGCCGCAAAGCCAGCCTTTTTCTGATTTGGCTGGTCTTCAGCGGTGAACATGATGATTGGAATGTTTGAAATGGTCGGCATTGAGCGTAATCGCCGTACAACATCCAATCCGCTCATTTCGGGCATGTTCATATCGACCAATGCCAAGTCTGGCAGTTCTGTGCTGGCTAATTCCAATGCTTCAAGTGGGGAATTGGAATAGACGGCCTCATATCCATATGACTGCAAGGTCATAACGATAATGTCGAGTGTTTCGTAATGGTCGTCAACAGCTAAAACTTTATATTTCATGACAACAGGCTTCCCTCGTTCTTAAATTGGAGGCCACGGATAATGTCGTCCTGGCCCTGGTTGCCAAAAAAGCCCTTCTTGCACCAGCTTTGTTAAGCGTGTTTGCAGGGCATTTTGTTCTGGTTCTGAAAGTAATTGGCTCAACTGTTGGTTGAGCAACGTACCTTGTTGCAATGTTTGGTGTAATGCAGTTAATTGATCGTGTTGTGGCGATGGAACGTCTTCGCCAGCAAATTGCCAAATGATGGTGCGTAGTTTGTATACGTCATGGAAACAAACGCCGTGATCAATCGCCCATAATTTTCTTTGTTCGTTATCTTGGGCGGGGGATTGTAGCAGAATATGGCCTCCTTTACGATCTGCATTGTTGATGAGCAGGTCAAATAGGGTTATTTTTTGCAACTGCTCGGCAAGGTCGGATTCGTTTTCAAAAGTGAAATAATGTTCGTTGGGGTCGTGGGGGATAAAGCGTTGCACGGAGCCGATGCCATGTGCGCCGTCACGAATGACGGTGGCGGGAACAAGATTCCAGTCTAGCGCGTCGCTGATGAGATAGGCGGCGCGTTCCCGTTTGTAGAGCGTACCTTCGTCAAAATCCCATAACGGCCGTTCTCCCCGCATCGGTTTGTAAATTGCAAACTCATCCCCTTCGCCCATCCTCACCAAAAAGGTGTGATTGGAACTCCACGACACAAATCCTTCGATTTTCATCGTGCCATGCTGGAGAAGGTCAATCATGGACATGGGGAGGGGCGAGTAGCGAGTGGCGAGTCTGCGAGTCAACTACTCGCCACTTGCAAACTCGCTACTCGCCACTTATTTTGCGTGTCCGTTGCTTTGCGGGCAGAAATGCCCATCGGGGTCAATCGGTTTGCCGCAATTGCCGCAAATTGGCCGCCCGCGATTGACAATTTCCATAATATGTTCACCGAGTGGACGAATGTACGAGCGGGCGCACCAAAAACTGACGCGATTTGGCTCTTCACCTTCCTCGACTAACTCATATACCATCAAGACGACGCGATCCGTCAACTCATCGTAGCCCAGCCCCATGTTGCCCACGCGGAAAAGAGGCTCGATGGGTTCAATCAGGCGCATGTCGTAAACGGCCGTTCCTGGTTGATCGACAGGGGTGGGATTCGCGTCCATCAATTCATCCCACAGGGCGAAAAGACTGCCAGCCAGCAAGCGGGCTTGCTCTTTTTCAATTTGCAAGGTGATGACGTGTTCGTCGCGCTTGCCTTGCAGGTAAAACGTGCGTTTGCCTGGCTCGCCAATCACGCCGATGGTGTAATGTGAAACAGGGTTTAGTTCAATATGATGTGCCATA
>CAYSDT010000258.1:0-4931 GCA_964429835.1 uncultured Ardenticatenaceae bacterium
AAACGGCCGTTTATCCCACAAAACAAAAACGGGCATGATTCAAAAATGAACCATGCCCGCATTCAGCAAATTTACATCAATCCTCATCCGAGTCATGGTCAGCAAAATCTATCGCCATGCGCTCAGGGCCATCGGCCGTGACGTATAACGCCCGCCCCGTGTCCGCATCCAGCGGCAGCAAGCCAAAATCTTGTAACGTCCAAATCGTGGTGATACGGTCGCTCAGGTTCGGCCATTGGTTCTTTGCCCAACGGTAACGGCTGCGGCTGAACTGCCACACTGGTTCTGGCTGGCGCATTGGCGCAAACTCGCGATACTCCGCCCAAATGATCGCATCATCGGTAAGCGGGAACAGCAGATTGATCATCGCCTGTTGCACAATATGAGCATCACGGCTCTTTTCCCCATCCACCCAATTCACATGATAGTTGTGAATGAACATGAAAATGCCATAATGCGAATACTCCTCTATGCGCCCTGCAATTTCCGCCCGTCGCCCATACGCCTCATTATACGTCGCCTCAAGTTGCACGCTCGGCTCTTCCGTGCGCTCGTGATGATCCGCGCCGCCAGTATGGAACAGTTTTGCATCAATGTTATACAGATAACAGACCAACGTCTTAATACGTTCTGGAGCAACATTAAACTTCACCAAGAACCCATCCATCTCCAATAAATCCTCAAGTGCATCAACAATGCCATGCTGGCGGGCTTGGTCGTGCGCCCGCTGCATACCCATCTCAAATGATGGTTTTTCACCCGAAACAACGGGGGGGGCGATGGCTTTCACATCTTTCTTCTTCTTGAATCCGCCATTGGCGTAATACAGTTGGAATGCGGTAATTAACGCACCACTGACAACAATCACGGGTAATGCGTCTGTCTTTTGGGTGATAAGTACAGCCATCATAAAGTAGCTGGCGATCATGCCGCGCATTCCCGCAAATTTAAGCGATTTTGCTTCGGCCGAGCCGGGCGTAATGCCACGCTCAATCAATATCTCTTTGCGGACAAAAAAGACGGTCGTGCTGGTGATGACAAATGCGCTGACAAAGCCAAAGGCGTAATACGCCTCCACCACAACGACTTCACGAATGATGGGGATCAGCGCGGCCGAGACCCCCCAAATAATCGCAATACCGATGCGATCATTGATGAAGAACTTAGGCAGACGGCCTAATCTGGCCGCGTTAGCGGCAACGGCCGCGCCACCAATATACCCCCCGCCCTGCGCCAATAACAAGATGACAGCCAGCAATGAACCTGCAACAAAAAGGAATGTTGCACCATTACTATTAAGCAGTTCCTCACCTATTGCCCTCGAAACGGCGACATCAAATGCGGCTTGTTCAAATTCGGCATCACTATATTCTGCACCATGCTCCTCGCTGTGTTCTGCCAGAAGCAATCGCGCCTTAATCCTATCATTTGTTGATACTTCAATTTCACCTTCCGTAAGTGGATCGTCACCGCTCATCAATTGCACGGCGTTGATTTCGTACTCAATAAGCAAGGTGCTATATCCTTCGGTGGCGGGGATTTTCCACTGTTTGGCGGCATAAAGCTGTACCATCCCCGTACCAATCAGGAAGATGGCGGCTAATGTCAACGCGGTATTGATCACTTTCCATTTGGGACGTGCCGCATGTTTACCACTGGCAGGAATGACTTCATAACCAGAAAAACCGAGCATCGCGCTGGACATTGAGGCAAAAAATAGTTTGAGCATCAATGCGCCGCCAATAACCATCGTCGTATCGGCGCGAACAACTTCGGATACAACACCTTCCGCTTGCAATCGGGTGACGATGCCGCCCGTTAAAAATGCCCAATCGGGATTAACAGCGGCCGTTCCACCGACCAAGCTCAATGCACCGATGGTAAACAGCGTAAACGCACCACCACCAATCAAGAACAGTGGCACGGCACGTTTCGGCCCCATCAATACCAGCACAACCATGATGAAAAAGGCGAAAGTTTCCGCCAGCAAAATGCGGTACGCTGCTAATTCTGGCAACACAAGCATCGTCACATCGGATGCAGAGATGGAGCTAATGATAATCGTGAGAACAGCGTCAAGGAAGAACAGACTTGTTCCAATCCACGAAAGCCATCGCATTTTGGGCGGCCCAATCGCTTCGACTAGGGGGCCGCTGCCGCCAGCGTTGGGGCGCAAATACGCGCCCGCTTTGTACGCTGGCACGATGCCAACAAACAGCAAAATGGACAGGAGGATGAAGGCGGCGATGGCAATTTCATGATGCCCTTCTGCGCCATGAATGGCAAGTAAAGTTTGGTAGGCGGCGACGCTGAACGCATCGGCGGCGATCTCGAAGATAAGTGCCAACACCCCCAAACCTGTACCGCCTAAAAGCAACCCTTCTACCATTAACTTGGGTAATTTCTTTTTAGCTTCTGCGCCCTCAACGGGGTCAATATAGCTTTTGAACATTTGATTTATTCTCCACTCAAAAAATTAGACCTGACAGGTTGCCGACATTCGTCGGTAAAAACCTGTCAGGTCTAATTTTTTACTTTCCAAAAATAAGAACGGCGTTATGGCCGCCAAATCCGAAGCCGCTAGACATAGTTATCGCAACGGCCGTTTCTCTCTTCACATTCGGCACATAATCCAAATCACAGGCGGGATCGGCCATCTGATAGTTAATTGTCGGCGGGATGATACCCGTCTCCATGCTTTTAAGGCAAAGGATTGCCTCCAATGCGCCCGCCGCCCCCATCAGATGCCCGTGCATTGATTTGGTCGAACTGACGGGTAAGCTAGTCGCATAATCACCGAAAACAGTTTTAATAGCGGCCGTTTCGCCCGCGTCGTTGAATTTGGTGCTGGTTCCGTGCGCGTTGATGTAATCGATCTCGTCGGGGCGTAAGCCAGCATCGCTCAAGGCGCAACGCATGGCGCGAATCGCCCCTTCGCCGTTGGGGCATGGGGTTGAAATATGGTACGCATCTGCGCTGGCTCCGTAGCCGAGCAGTTCGCCGTAAATGGTCGCTCCGCGTGCGATGGCGTGGTCGCGCTCTTCCAAAATGAGGATGCCCGCGCCCTCGCTGGCGACAAACCCATCACGATCTAAAGAAAACGGCCGTGATGCTGTTTCTGGCGTGTCGTTGCGGGTGGACAACGCTCCCATCTGGCTAAACCCACCGATGGCTATGGGAAGAATACTCGCTTCTGTGCCGCCAGCGACCATCATTTCGGCCGCGCCGCGCAAAATTGTAACCGCCGCTTCGCCAATCGCATTATTTGCCGTCGCGCAGGCGGTGGCAATCGCCATGTTTGGGCCACGCAATCCAAAGCGGATGGAAATCATGGCCGCAGGGGTGTCGGCGATCATCATCGGCACAAAAAAAGGGCTGATTCGCCCCGCCCCGCGTTCGTTTAGCCGATTCAAATTATCGACAATGGGGTCAAGATTGCCCATGCCGCTGCCAACGACCACGCCGATACGGTCGCGGTTCTCGTCGGTGATGGTGAGTTTGGCATCGGTCAACGCTTGTTCAGCGGCGGCGAGGGCGAGTTGGGTAGCACGCGCCATGCGGCGGGCTTCTTTGCGTCCAAAACGGCCGTTTGGATCAAAGTTTTTAACTTCACCAGCAATGCGCGTTTTGAAATCGGTAGCATCAAAATGGGTGATGGTGGCGATGCCGCTTTCGCCGTTGATGGCGCGTTGCCAAGTGGTGGCAACATCATTGCCCAATGGGTTGAGCGTGCCTAATCCAGTGATGACGACGCGGCGTGTTAGCGTATTCATAGGTGGGGATCGGGGTGCAGGGATTGGGGATCAGGAGGGAACATCGCCAAGATGGTTTCATCTTCGGCGGTTTGTTCGGCGAGGAATTGGGCGATGTTTTTGCTGGTGCGCTGGCGCAGGGCGAGCAGGGCGACGGCTTGAATATCATCAACGGTCACTTCTTCACGCATGTCGGCGGCGGCGTGGGCGCGGGCGGCTTCAAAGAGGGTGATTTCAGCGCGGGCGGAATCAATCCCCAATTTTTTGATGAGAGAAAGGCCAAGTAAACGGCCGTTTTCCCCCACCACCACACGCGGCAACAACTCCCGCGCACTGTCAATTTCCAACGCCAACGCCTCCGTCTCTTCCATATACAGTTCAGATAACGCGGTCGGGTCTTGCCAATACGCCATCGCCATTTCGTAAGTGCGATACCGTTCATCGGCATCATCCAAGCCGCGCACGACGGCGCGAAGGCCAAAGCGATCCATCAATTGCGGACGCAATCGCCCTTCTTCGGGGTTAAGTGAGCCGATGAGCGTGAAACGGGAGCGGTATTTTTGCTTGAGCGGGCCGCGTCGGACGGTGTAATGCCCTTGCGCGGCCGCATCTAAAATTGCATCGGCGATGGAGTCGTTAAGCAGGTTTACCTCGTCAATATATAAAATACGGCCGTCGGCGTGACCTAAAATACCGCGTTCCAATCGCACCCGCTTTTGTTCAAGAGCGATGCGTTCGTTAATGCCGCCGACAACATCTTCCAAGCGGGCGTTAAGCGGCAATTCGATGATGCGGACTTTATCAACGGCCGTTAATGGCTCTCCATGTCCCACTTTTTGCAGGCAATTCTCGCAAATCGCATCCATCCCGCCCGCTTCTAGCATTTCTTCAGTGCAACCGTTACCACACAAACTGCGCTTCACGAAGGGGAGCAGATGGGGCAATGCACGAACGGCCGTTGTTTTTGCCGTGCCGCGTGGCCCAATCAGCAGCACCCCGCCAATGCGCGGATTGATGATGGACAGCATCAACGCCAGCTTCATCTCCTCTTGCCCAACGATGGCGAGAAAGGGGAATGGTTCGGCATCGGCCAGCCCAGAATCCGTGTCGGGCATCATCTTAATTTGATGGGCGGGGGAATCGAGCAGGATGTCGAGTAGTTTGGAACGTGATCTCATT
>CAYSDT010000259.1:0-4928 GCA_964429835.1 uncultured Ardenticatenaceae bacterium
GGCGTACACTTCCCAATTCATTATTCCCAATTCATTATTCATTATTTCTTTTCCTCTTCCTATTCCTCTTCATCCTCCACCCTTCCCCCGCCGCCGCTCAGTCTCCCCCCGCAAACTATTGGCAGCACGCCGCCGCCGCCCGCCTTGAACACGTTCACCCCATCGACGTTGATCAGGATGGGGTTGATGAGTTGTTGCTTGCCGACAAAAACGGGGTGATGGAGCTTGTGGATGCAAACGGCCGTTTACTTTGGAAATACACCGCCCCATCGCCCATCCTTGCCATCGCCACCATCAACAGCGGCGATGGATCAGACATCGCCATCAGCACCGCTGCTTATCTGCTGCTGCTTTCGGCCGATGGCGACGAGCAGTGGCGGCGCAACGTCGCTTCATATGTGCCGCCGCTGGCACGCATCACTGCTGCTGACGAGATTGATCAGGATGCGTGGCTGGCCGAGCAAGCGGTAAGCCCCATCGCCATCGCCGCGCTGGATGTGGGCGAGGGGGACGTGCGTGATGAGCAAATTTTGCTACTGCTCGAATCGGGCGAAATGCAACGGTACGACCGTTACGGCACGCGCCAATGGAAATATGATGGCGACAGCTTCAACGACACCAGCGTCGCGCCGCTCATCGCTGTGGCTGATTTTGATGGAAACGGCCGTTTTGAAATCATCCGCACCCTGTTCAATCCCGACCGCCGTTTCAGCCAGATGGAGCTATTCAATGCCGACGGTGAACCGCTCTGGGACGAAGCACAGCTGCTCTCAGGTCACATCACCGCCCTCACCCTGCCCCTGTTTGGCGACGAACAAACCATCGCCATCGGCTCAGATCGGGGCGAACTGTATTTGTACGATGGCGACCGCCAGCGGCTCTGGCTGCGTACCCAAGATCAACCGATCAAGCAACTCATCACCGCCCCAATTCAGGGTGGCGTTGGCCTCATCGTCGGCATGGGGGGGGCGATGGTCGCCATGTACGACCGCGACGGCGTGCTATTCTGGCGCAATCGCTTGGGCGGAGAGGGGTATGCAAATGAAATTATACGGATGGACGCGCTAACGGCCGTTCCCCCCGCAGGACAGCCGCTTTTTTCCGCTTTATTGGCAAGCGGCGATGGGGACTTGGCCGATGGATTGTTGATGGATGCAAACGGCCGTTTACTCAAAACCATCCCCGCCCTCGACACCACCGCCCTCAGTCGCCTGCTGGACATCAACCACGACGGCGCGGCCGAACTGCTTTCCGCCCGCTTCGCGTCGTTGGCCTTTCTCGGCGCGGGCGTGGGCGTGAACGATGTCGTTCTCGACTGGAGCTACCCGCTGTTGTCCGCCCCCAGCTCCATGCTGGTGGTCGATTTCGACGGTGACGGCGTGGATGATCTGCTGGTTGGCGGGCAAGACGGCCGTTTACATCGCATCACCGCCTCTGGCAGTCCGCGCTGGATTGTGGAGCCGGGCGGTTCCATCACCCACCTGCTGCCCATCGCCCAAACAAACAGCGAACAACTTGCCGTCGTTGTTGCCCACACCCCTTTTGCCGACGGGCAAGGCGGGGTTGAACTGCGGTTGGCGAACGGTAATCGGGCGTGGGAGCGGGAGTTTGAAGCGGAAATAACGGCCGTTTCTATCGCAAATATCAACCAAAACGGCACAGACGAAATAATCGTCGGGCTGGACGATGGTTCCATCGTTATTTTTTCCATCAACGGCGCACGGATGGGCGCGGCGGAGATCGGTCACGCCGTCACTTTTCTGCTGCCCCTGCCCAGCGATGAATTGCACCCGCCGCGCCTCATCGCCGCCAGCAGCGACCAGCTTTTTGACGTGAAAATGGACGGCACAGTAATAAAATTGCTGCGTACAGACAGCCCCATCACCGGCCTGTACGCCCTGCCCCAAACGGGCGACGAATTAACGATGGCGATGTTGCTGTTGACCGCCGACGGACAGGCACGCGGCTTAAATCGGCGCGGCATTGTCTTGTCACAATGGCCGATTACGCTGAATAGCGACGCAACTTTACACGCCGACGCGCCCATCGCCGCCCTGCACGGGCTGGATGGCGCATTTTTGATCACGGGTGAGAGCGTGGCATTGCAAGAGCTTGATGTGCTGAACAGCACGCCGACCATCGCTTGGAAAACGGCCGTTTCTGAGCAAACAACTACACTATTTTGGGGCGACGTGGACGGCAACGAGACCGCCGAAATCGCGCTGGGCGACCGTGACGGCTTCATCTATCTGTACAATCAGGAGCGCGTTGCCACTAATCAGTTGGAACTTTCCAGCGCGATTTTTGGGTTGGACAGTTTGCGCCACGCTGATGATACGCTTTTTGGATTAACGGCCGTTACCGAGAATGGGTTGGCGCAAGCGTTCCGCGCCCAAGAAAATTGGCCGCCGCTGTTGACCTCACCGAAAACGGCCGTTGATGGCAACCGATACACCTTCGCTGTCTCCGCCCACGATGCCGAAAACGACGACATTCATCTCGAATTGGAGCTTCAAAACCCGGAAAACGGCGATTGGATTGGGCAGGGCGCGATTTTGCTCGATGGCGGCGGCGATAATTTGCAATGGACGGTCACATCGCCGCCGCATAACGGTGAAAGCATCCCGTACCGCTTCACCTACGCCGATTTGTTCCACACGGGGGCGTTAAATCCGCCACCTGCCCCCATCGCCCCGCCCGTTCCACCGCAACAAAATTTGGGGCGATGGGCGATGGTTTTATTGGGATTAACGGCCGTTTTACTTCTCGTTTTCCTGCGCTGGCAGTGGAACAGTCTGGAGGCACGCGCCCGCCGCTTTTACCGCCAAATCAGCCAAAACCCCGCCTCCACACTGCCCGCTTTTGAACAGTTGTATACCCGCGTCGACGGCTCACCCGACTTCCTGCTGAAAGTCGCCACGCTCGCCCGCCAACGGGGCGATGGGATTGTGACAGCGTTGGCTGATGGGCTGTTTTTACTCGTCAACCAGCCGCTCAACGCCCTGCCATTCCTGCACCAATCGCTCGACCACAATCGCACCCGCCGCTGGCTGGGACGGGAACGATGGCAACAGATGGTCACGCTGGGACACTCCTGTTTGACACTGCCATCCATCACCGAATTGAGCTTGTTGCGTCCGCGCTTGGTGCAATTGGCAGAACGGCCGTTTACCAGCCCGCTCATCGCCGAATTATTGCCAGTATTAACCCATCTACGCGACAGCGAACGGGTGGAATCGGTGGATGACCAACTGCTTTATCTGAACGAGGCGGTGATGGTGCTGGATGGGTTGCGGTTGACGCTGCCAGAGCGGGAAATGGTGATAGAACGGCCGTTAGTGGCCGCCATCGTCGAACGGTGGCATGGATTAACGACCGCCGCCGTCGAAGAGTTGAAAGGGCAGGCGCGGCTGAATATCACGCTGAAAACGCGCCGCCTTGCCCCCGCCAACACTGTCGATGTGGTGATTGAAATTAAAAATGAGGGGCGTGCGCCCGCCGAAAACATCTTCGCCACATTGGATGACAATCCAGCGTACACCATCGTCGCTTCGCCGCAAATGCTGCCGCTGCTGCCACCGGGACACGGCCGTTTACTCACATTCAGCATCGCCCCGCAAGGGGACGACCGCTTCCGATTGGGGCTGACCATCGCTTACGACGACCGCAATCAGAGCGGTAAAACGCTCAATTTTGGCGATAGGGTACATTTACTGCCACCACAACGGCCGTTTAAGCGCATCGCCAACCCCTATTCGCCCGGCGCACCGTTGCGCGGCAACAGCCCGCTATTTTTTGGCCGCGAAGAGCTATTCAGCTTCATCGCCGACAACGCGGGACAAATCGCACGGCGCAATGTGATGATTTTGGTCGGGCAACGGCGCACGGGCAAAACATCACTGCTGCTGCGACTGGAACAGGAGCTGCCGAAAACCCTCATCCCCGTCTACATTGATTGCCAATCGCTGGGGGTCACGCCCGGAATGCCCGCCCTGCTACACGAATTAGCGTGGCAAATCAGCGATACCTTATCGCTGCATGACATTGAACTGGATGTGGCTCCGCTGGCGGAGTGGAAGGAAGATGTAAACGGCCGTTTTCAACGTAATTTCTTGCCGCGCATGAGCAAAGCATTGCCCTACAAAGCCACCCTCCTGCTCGTCTTCGATGAGTTCGAGGCGTTCGAGAATTTGGTCAATGATGGGATTTTACCGCCGACATTTTTCACCTACCTGCGCCATCTAATGCAGCACAGCAACCATCTCAGCTTCATCTTTGTCGGCACGCGGCGGCTGGAAGAGATGACGACGGATTACTGGTCGGTGCTGTTCAACATCGCCCTGTATCGCAAAATCGGCTATTTGGACGACAAAGCGGCGATGCGGGTTATCACCGAACCCGTCAGCCCGCACATCGTGTACGACGATTTGGCATTGGACAAAATCCTGCGGGTGACGAGCGGCCATCCGTATTTCCTGCAACTGGTCTGCTACGCGCTGGTCAAACGTGCCAACGAGCAGCAAAACAGCTACGTCACCATCTCTGATGTCAACGGCGCGTTAGACGAAATGATGCAGTTGGGCGAGGTGCATTTTGCCTATCTGTGGCAACGGTCAACGGCAACAGAACGGGCGATATTAACGGCCGTTTCCCATCTCATGGAAAGTAAACGGCCGTTTCAGCCTGAAGAAATCGTGGAACAGTTGGCCGCCTACGGTCATCATCTTGACCCGCGCGAAGTGACCGCCGCCCTCAACCATCTCGTCGAACGGGACATCATGGCCGAAACAATGGCGGGGGCGACAACGGCGTATACGCTTAAAATTGGTCTGGTGGGGTTGTGGGTGGAACGGACAAAAAAATTGACAATTGACAATTAACCTTCTTCCATCTTCGCTAGTGTCATTAATTATTCGCCACCCTTTATA
>CAYSDT010000260.1:0-3717 GCA_964429835.1 uncultured Ardenticatenaceae bacterium
TATTGCGCCGTCGCTCCAGCCCACGCGACGAACCGGGCATACGCACTTGGCTGACCTGGCTCGCCATCGCCCACCCCGACTGGCAAATGCCCCCATCCACCTACGATGTCGCCGAAGCCCTCACCCTCAGCATTGATGGGCTTGACCCCGCCCGCGCCGCCCTGCTCACCCGTCATTGGTACGATGGGGCGATGGGCGAATTGCGACCGATCACCTCCCTTGCGGCCGACATTCAGGAGCGGGTGGGCGCAGAATGGCTGCCATTGCTATCCGCGCTCCAAGAGTGGCTGTTGGCCGCCAACGGCTTGCCCCTCAGCCGTTTTCTGCACGATTTATTCACCGAATTACTGTCACAACCGCGCTTCCATCCCGAACCCGATTTGGCGGCAGCGGCCGTCTGCGATTGGCTGGTACGGGCGGCGGCGCGGCTGGAAGCAACGGCGGATGGGTTGGGTTTGCACGACCGTACCTCTATCGGGCAGACATTCATCGACAGCATTTATCAAGGCATCGTCACCTCTAATCCGCCCGATTTGGGCAACCCACCCGACCCCGACGGCATGATGATTTCCACCATTTACGGCTATTTGCTGGCGGGCAAGCCTGTGCAGGTGCAAGTGTGGCTCGACGTGGCGGCGACGGGCTGGTGGGACATTCCCAATCAGCCGTTGAGCAATGCGTTTGTGTTGGCACAAAGCTGGCCTGATGGCAAAATATGGACGACGGATGAGGATTTCAGCATCCGTAATCAACTGTTAAGTCGATTGGTACGGGGGTTAAACGGCCGTTGTTCACACGGCATCATCCTCGCCAACAGCGACTTTGATCGGCGCGGCTTGCGGCAAGACGGCGCATTGTGGAAAATCATAGGAAGTTTGCGAGTGGGCGAGTAGCGAGTATGCGAGTTGGTACTCGCCACTCGCATACTCGCCACTCGTTACTCTATGATACAATCAACATATGAATCTTAAACCCCTCCCCATCGGCATTCAAACATTTCGCGACATCATCAACGGTGGCTATCTATATGTAGATAAAACAGAGCAGATTTATGAGATGATTCGTTACCCCAAAGGTGTATATTTCCTCTCAAGGCCGCGCCGATTTGGTAAAAGTTTACTCATCTCTACGCTGGAAGAGATTTTTCAAGGCAACCGTGATTTATTCAAGGGGTTATGGTTGTACGACAGCCCGTATCAATGGGAAAAACATCCAGTTATACATATTGATTTTAGCCAAGATTATATTGCAGATGCGGCCTCATTAGAACAGAGTTTAGATTGGCTGTTACAACGGATTGCCCGCCAATATGATTTAACCTTGCTGGGGGAAACATTCACACAAAAATTCCAAGACCTCATCACCCAACTTTCGCAACAAAATAAGGTCGTCATTTTAATTGATGAGTATGACAAGCCAATCATTGGCAGCCTTGAAGATACGGCCGAAGCGCAGCGCATACAAAACGTCCTCAAAGGGTTTTATGGGGTCATTAAGGGAATGGATAGGTATGTGCGTTTTGTGTTGTTGACGGGGGTGAGCAAGTTTAGCAAAGTAGGCGTATTCTCTGGCCTAAATAATTTGAACGACCTCACTCTGCATCCTCGTTATCATACGCTTGTCGGCATTACCCAACTTGAATTAGAGGCCAATTTTGGCGATTACTTAACTGAACTGGCCGCCATTGAGGGCAAAAGCGATGAGGAGATGTTGGAGAAAGTGCGTTTGTGGTACAACGGTTTCTGCTTTTCCAAGCGATGTGAATCTGTATACAATCCTTTCTCACTTTTACGCCTATTCGACGCTTACGATTTTCAAAACTACTGGTTTGAAACAGGGACACCCACCTTTTTGCTCAACATACTCAAATCACGGCGGTACGATTTAGAGCGGTTAGATGAAGTCACTGTACCCGAACTCGCGTTTAGCACTTACGAAATTGAAAGTTTGGAGATTATCCCGCTTTTATTCCAGACAGGGTATCTAACAATTAAGGGGTACAACCCAGAAAACAGGCAGTTCCGCCTATCATACCCTAATTTTGAGGTAGAAATTTCTTTCTTGACCTATCTGCTGGGCAGTTATGGCGAGGTTGAAAAGGCAACGGCCGTTAATTATCTCTATCACCTCATCACCGCTCTGCACGCGGCCGATTGGGAACAGTTTTTCCGCACATTTAACACATTGCTTGCCAACATCAATTACGAACTGCACATCAAACAAGAAAAGTATTACCAAACGATTTTCTACCTGATTTTTAAGCTCATCGGGTTGGAAATCAACGCCGAAGTACATACCAATCATGGGCGGATAGATGCGGTAATTGAAACGAAAACGGCCGTTTATATTTTTGAATTCAAATTAGATGGCAGTGCATCGGAAGCATTGGCACAAATCCGAGAAAAATCATACTTCACCCGCTATTTGCTATCTGAAAAAGAGTTGCATTTGCTAGGTGTAAACTTTAATATGGATCAACGAGAAGCAACCGAGTGGGAAGCCGCTTCATAATCCCCTCCCGTGTTACTCGCCACTCGCATACTCGCCACTCGCTTTAATAATGGAGAAAATCAAATGAAAATGGTATACGAATCAACCCATCCCCTGACCAAACATAAGTTGACGATGCTCCGCAAAGTCAGCACCAAACCCAAGAAATTCCGTGAACTGGTGCGCGAATTGGCACTACTGCTTTGCTACGAAGCCACGGCCGATTTAGGCACAACCCCCATCGTTGCCGAAACGCCGATGGGACAAGCGGATGGACAAGAGTTGACCGACAAAATCGGCCTCATCCCCATTTTGCGGGCGGGATTAGGCATGGTCGATGGCATTTGGGAGATGATGCCCGGCGCGGAAGTGTGGCACATTGGCCTGTACCGCGACGAAAAGACGTTGCAACCCGTCTCCTACTACAACAAACTGCCCACCAATCCGACCGTGCAAGTCTGCCTCGTGCTTGATCCCATGCTGGCGACGGGCGGCTCGGCGGTGGCAACGGTTGATATTTTGAAGAAATGGGGGGCAACGCGCATCAAATTTCTCGCCATACTGGCCGCCCCCGAAGGCATCGCCGCCCTGCAAGCCGCCCACCCCGACGTGCCGATTCACGTCGCCAAAATTGACTCCCATCTCAACGACATCGGCTACATCGTTCCCGGCTTGGGCGATGCGGGCGACCGTCAATTCGGAACTGCATAATAATGAATAATGAATTTTTAATAATGAATTGTGAAGTAGGGTTCGCAGTTCCAATTCATTATTAATTATTCCCAATTCATTATTCATTATTTTTTTAATGGGCTATTTTGCGGTTTTCTTCACGGGGTTGGTTGGCGCATTGCTGCTGACCCCGCTTGCCATGCGGCTGTCGCGCCACTTTGGGATTGTGGCTGTGCCGGGTGGGCGACGGACGCATCAGGGCAGCATCCCGACGTTGGGCGGGGTGGCGTTGATCGGGGCTTATTTAACGGCCGTTTTCGTCGCCTACACCCTCTTCCCGCCCACCTCAGCCGATGACGCATTGCGCTTGCGCGGGGTGATGATGGGAACGCTCATCATGGTCATCGGCGGGCTGATTGATGATCGATATGAGTTGTCGGCGTGGTGGCAACTGTTCATCCAATTCGTGGGAACGGCCGTTGCCATGAGCCACATCGTGTTCATTGAAGTGTTCAGCAATCCATTTGTAGGAACGGCCGTTTGGACAGATTCGCC
>CAYSDT010000260.1:3817-4908 GCA_964429835.1 uncultured Ardenticatenaceae bacterium
ATTTTGTCGCCAGCCAAGCTGTCCACTGCCCTGTTAGTGCTGTCTGTCCCCATTTTGGATGTGGCGTGGCAAATTATTTCGCGTTTGCGGCGTGGGCAAAGCCCTTTCCACGGGGATCGCGGCCATTTACACTTCCGCTTATCAGACAGGGGGCTGCCAACGCGCCAAATCGTGCTGGGTTATTATGTGGTAACGGCCGCTTTTGGTCTCATCGCCATTTTTGCCCCAACGGGGTTGTTGAAATTGGGATTGTTGATGGGGTGGGGAACGGCCGTTTTGCTCTTTCTCGCCCATCTTGCCCGTAAACAATCCCCTCCTTCCTAAACCTATTTCTTGGTGATTCCTTAATGATCGCTTCAAAATTATAGTTAGAACGTACTATGGATTACACTCTCCAAATAGTTGATAATGTATTGTAGGTATGTAGGAAAATGCGAGGACGTAACGATAGCTTTTCTGCAAAATAGGAGAGTACTGATGAATATCATATCGAAATTTGGATTTACGTTACCGAGTAAAGCAGTTAACAGTGATCGCGCAAGCGTAATAACACGGCAGATGGAGACGTTACGATCAGTTGCTCGACGGGCAAAGGTTGGACAAACGGCCGTTGTCACCCCCATCATCGCCATTAAATTGGCACAACTATATAAGCAATAATAACCAGGGCGGTTATCAACGTTGCTGAACACAATTGTGGGCAGCAGCTACAGAAACAGTACGGAAAGTCAGGCCAAATGGTCTGACTTTTTGTTTTGTATCCTGTTTAACAGTAAAAAGGAAAGGATCATTACAGAAGAAACGGCCGTTGTCCATTACACTATGAGCAGTAAAGGTAATGTTGTATAGGATAAACATGGCTACTGTAACTGAAAATTCTGTATATCGGGAATACATCCTTCAAGATGGTTCTCAAACACTCGATTCTGTATCGTTAATCAACCAAATCGAGGCGTTGCAGGAAGCTCTGGAACAGATGCGAAGCTCTTCCCAAACCGCCGCCCTGGTTTTGGATAGGAAACTACGCTACATAGCTAACGTAAATCGGATGTAATGTAATCTATGTATTGGTAAATAAAAAGCCGGACTCG
>CAYSDT010000261.1:0-1590 GCA_964429835.1 uncultured Ardenticatenaceae bacterium
CGTATCTTCTCAAAATTTCGGGGGAGACCTGACAGGTTTTTTCACGATACTCGTGTAAAACGAGAGCGTTACTGAAACCTGTCAGGTCTTTACCACGATTTGTTGAGATGTTACTACACAACCTTCGTTGACAATTGATAATTAACAATTGACCATTGACAATTTTTCAGGGCGGTTACGTCACAAAACATCATGAAGCCAACGCCTTCACCAGAAGAACCACAAAACAAAGACCCTCTCTCAGCCGTTCAATCTATTTTGATGGGGCGTGAACGCGGCCAGATTGAAAAACTAGAACAACAGATACGACAATTACAAAACGAAACCAACCCACGCCTTGAAGATTTGGAAAGGAGCGAGCGTGAACTGCGTGCCAAGCTGGAAACCGCACGTCAGAAAGCACGGCAAAGCGAACATCGCGCCCACGATTTGGAAACAGAGGTGGAAATTTTGCGCCGCAAAGCGCAAGCTGATTCCGAAGGGCTGATAGCGCGTATTTCACCCGTTCTTGGGGATATGATTGGGCGTAAAATTCGTGATAGCAAAGATGAGATGGCCGATGCACTGGGGCCAATCATGGGTGAGGCGATACGGGTGCAGATACGCGATTCGCGCAAAGATATGGCCGATGCGCTCTACCCCATCGTTGGTGAAACGGTGCAGAAAGCGGTTGCCGAATCTGCGCGTGAATTTCAACGCAACATTGATGAGCGTCTTAAATCAACTTTTGGACCAACGGGTGTTATGCGTGCTGCCACCGCTCGTTTACGGGGCGTTTCACCAGCGGAGGTGGCTTACAGGGACGCGCTGCCTTTTACTATTCGTGAGATTTTTCTTATCCAGAAGGGGTCGGGGCTGTTGTTGGCTCATGCTCATCCGGGCAGTACCGAGATAGCGGATTCTGACCTTGTGAGCGGAATGTTGACTGCTATTCGGGATTTTGTTCAAGATTCTTTCGGGCAAGAGGGAGATGGGGATGAGTTAGACGAGATTCAATATGGCTCGCAACGCATCATCATCCAGAGTGGTGAGGCGGCGTATGTTGCCGTTGTCGTGGATGGTGTTCAGCCAGAAGGGTTTTATGCTAAACTGCGACAGTTCGTTTCAGAGTTACACGTCGCCCATGCGGTTGCATTCCATGAATATGAGGGTGATCCTGCAACATTGCCTAATTTACAGCCAACATTGGCTCGTTTTATTGTTGGAACGGTTGGAGATCAGGAAAAACGGCCGTTTACCAGTCAACGAAAATTGGTATATATGGGCATGGGGATAATTTTTATCCTATTTCTGATGTTCTCTTGCTTCTACCTGCAATTTACAGTTGCGCTTATGCCCGTTGCTTTCCCCAGCCCCACGCCAACCAACACATCCACTCCGACGATGACCCCGACGGTGACGAACACGCCGACAAATACACCAACCAACACGCCAACACCACCATACACCCCGACAAATACCCCGACTAACACACCAACAAACACGCCGACTTTCACCCCAACCCCGACGAATACGTCCACACCTACGCATACCCCGACACCGACCCACACGCCGACCAATACACCCACGCCGACAATGACACCCACGCCG
>CAYSDT010000261.1:1690-4905 GCA_964429835.1 uncultured Ardenticatenaceae bacterium
ACACCCACGCCGACAATGACACCCACGCCGCCAGCGGCATTAACGCTCACCGATGTTTGGTCACGTCGTCAGCCCAGTTTGAGTGCGCCGTTGTACATGGTTATTCCAAAAGGGACACCTTTGATTGTGCGGTCAGTATACGGCCGTTGGTTAGATGTAGAATGGACGCATCCAAAGGATGGGTATCAGCGGGTTTGGGTTCCCGCTTTATGGGTGAGGATCAATGAGCCTGTCCCTGCGATGTTGATTACACCTACGCCGTAATAATGGCGTTGGTCGTTTATCCCCAGAAAACAAAAAGCACTGCATGTTGCAGTGCTTTTTTTATGTAACAAAATAATTCTCACCATTTCTGGGCGACCACAAGGGTCGCCCAGATGTATCAAGTCAAGGATTTTTGAGCCTCAAAAGCCCTTAATTCTCGACTGTCATTCCCGCGTAGGCGGGAATGACAATCAGAAGTATAGAGGTTGTCAGGCTTTGTTTTTCCCCAACGCCGCTTCTGCATCAAGCTCTGGCAGACCGTCAAAGCGGAAGAAGAAATCATGCTCGCCCGTCAGCGTTGCCAGTCGCAGATAGAGCGGGTCGCCAGTATCAGCTTCATAGGCTAATCCCAATCGTTTATCAACGAGTCTGGGCAGGTATTTGATGTACGCTTGCGTCATCGCTTCTTGCGGCTTGGTGTTGCCTTCGGCATCATCTTCACGGGTGGCAATCCATTCAGTTAGGCGTACCAGATATTTATCGGCCGCTGGGTACAAGTCGAGAATATACGCATCGAAAATGGCGCGTAAGTAGCTGCCATCTTCCAAACGCCATGCAAATTGAACATGGAAGGAATCTTTGGGTTTATAGTGTGCTGTAGGCATGGGAATTTTTTATTGTGTAGACCTGACAGGTTTCTAAAAACCTGTCAGGTCTACACAATAAAAAAAGCCATCGTCCAGAATGGGCGATGGCTTTTTTTGTGATTGGTTTGTATTTAGCGAATTGCTAATTCCGTCTCTTTGTCGAACAGGTGCATGTTTTTCATGTTGAGAACGAGTTTAACACTGTCGCCGGGTCTTGCGTCGTGGCGGGTGTCTACTTTGGCGACAAAGCTGTTGCTGCCAGAATTGACAAATAGAATCAGTTCAGAGCCTAATAGTTCAACGATTTCAATGGAGCCGCTTACTTCGGCGGGGATGATGCCTACTGGTGCGAATTCTGGTATATGAACATCTTCTGGACGGATGCCAAAGACGACCTGTTTGCCAACGTAATCGCTATAAATCTCAGCTTTGTCATCAGGCACAGCAACGCGGAAGTCGCCTGTGTCGAGGTACATTTTTTGCTCTTCTTTGACGAGGGTAGAATCGAAGAAGTTCATGCTGGGGCTGCCGATGAAGCCAGCAACGAAGATATTGTTGGGCAAATTGTATAAATTACGCGGTGAATCTGCCTGTTGCAAAATACCATCGTGTAAAACGACAATACGGTCAGCCATCGTCATCGCTTCAACTTGATCATGGGTGACGTAGATGAAGGTGGTTTGCAGCCGTTTGTGCAATTTGCTGATTTCAGCACGGGCGGAAACGCGCAATTTTGCATCCAGATTGGAAAGCGGCTCATCCATCAGGAAGACGGCGGGTTCACGGACGATGGCGCGGCCAACGGCCACACGCTGGCGTTGCCCGCCAGAGAGTGCTTTTGGTTTACGCTCAAGCAGTTCTTCGATGCCTAAGATGGCGGCGGCATCGTTTACGCGCTTTTTGATTTCGTCTTTGGGGGTTTTACGCAATTTTAGACCGAATGCCATGTTGTCGTAGACGGTCATGTGCGGGTAGAGGGCGTAAGATTGGAAGACCATCGCAATGTCGCGGTCTTTTGGTGGTACGTCGTTGACGACGCGGTCGCCGATGAGAATTTCACCAGCGGTGATCTCTTCCAGCCCAGCGAGCATCCGCAGGTTGGTGGATTTGCCACAACCAGAGGGGCCGACGAAGATGATGAACTCTTTGTCTTCGACTTCGAGGCTGAAATCTTTGATGACTTCGACATCACCATAGCTTTTGAATACGTTTTTGAAGGTTACGCTTGCCATTGAACTGTTCTCCTGTGTAAGTGTAGGTCAAGTTTGCAAACTTGACTTACGGTATAAACGATGGGTGGAATATAGCGTGTTGGATGGGGGGTGTCAACGGCCGTTAATCAAATGTCTAATTGCGTGGTGTTAAAGGGCGATGGTGATGTAAACGGCCGTTTACACCACGCCGACACCCATCCTATCACCCAAAAATACATCGCCTTTTACTCGTAAAACTCCCTTACATTTGAAAATCTCACTCCCTTTTACCAACAAAAGCGTATGAAATTTGAAAATTTCGCCCCCTTTTACTTGTAAAAGGGTATGAAATTTAAGAATTTCAACCTCTTTTACTTGTAAAATTATACGAAATTTTAAAATCTTCCCCCCTTCTACATAGGTGAATTTGTGTGCGTACTCCTCTAAAATCGACTGATTTGGACAGTGTTTCGCTCCCTGCTATACTCCTGCTGTCCATTTTTATTTCATTAGTATGCAACAGCATAAGGAGAGGCAGCGATGCCCAGATATATAGCACCCAATAGCGATACAACCCGTATTACGTTCATGTCCAAAGCTGTCGAGACGGCCGAGACCGCCCAAGTCGGCGGCACGATCCGGATTCCAGCCGATATATTGACCCAAGTGACCGCCCATTACGCCGTTTTTGAAACGGCCGTTAAGGCCGCCCAATCCGCGTTAGAAGATCGCAAGGAGGAGACGGCCGAAAGCACGGCGGCGATGGACAAACTGAAAATGTACACCAGCCATATGTGGACGGCCGTTTACCATCGTGCGTTGCGTGAAGGGCAATCTGCCCGCATTTTGGGATATTACCAATTGAACAGCGATGGCACACAGCCGACCCTAACCAATCGGCGGCAGCGACTGTTGATGGGCAAGGCGTTGATCGCTGGTGATGCAGAAGCGGTGGCGGCGGGATACGCGCCCATCGGTTTCCCCTCTGCCGCCGAATTGCAAGTCGTCTACGATGCGGCCGCCGCGCAGGTGAAAGATGTGCCGCAAGCGGATGCGGCGTATGATGAAGCACAAACGGCCGTTGCCGACCTGCGCCCCGAAGCGGACAGATTGATCAAGGAAGTGCGCGATGCCATCGTCTACTCCACACGCAACATGGACACCGCCAGCC
>CAYSDT010000262.1:0-4883 GCA_964429835.1 uncultured Ardenticatenaceae bacterium
GGACATCATAGTAGGCAATCGCATGAAGCACGTTAAAACGACGGCCAACAGCGAACTGTTGACCAACAGCCTGCTTCAGCAGGCTTCTTGTATCAGCCACCGATTTTAATCGGTGGCACTATGTCCGCTTTTCTTTCTCTCTGTGCCTCCCTTGATCTTATGTTAAAATTCCCATTATGCACGTCACCCATCTATCCCTAACGAATTTTCGCAATTACGGCCGTTTAGAACTCCCCCTGCCCACTGGCACGATTTTGCTGCAAGGCAACAACGCACAAGGCAAAACCAACCTGCTGGAAGCGATTTACTACCTCGCCACCTCTCGATCACCACAAGCGGCCAACGATCAACAGTTAATCAATTGGGAGGCGGCAGAATCGGGCGATCCGATCATTGTCGGTCGCATTAATGCCCAACTGGAGACGCAGGCAGGCAAGCGTACCGTTGAAATGCGGCTGATTCGTGAGCGGAATGAAGGTGGACGACTACGCGGCAAGCCGTACAGTTTTCGGCGTGAAGCCGTCGTCAATCGACGCACGGTGCGGCTGATGGACTTGCTTGGCAATTTGCGTGTCGTGCTGTTTTTGCCGCAGGATTTACAACTGATTACAGGCTCGCCAAGCGGGCGACGGCGGTATATGGACACCGTGTTGTGCCAGATGGATGCCGTTTACTGTCGCCATCTTTCCCAATACAATAAAGCGTTGGAGCAGCGCAACGCCCTGTTGCGCCAGTTGGCGGAAGGGATGGGGCGGCGGGACACACTGCCGATTTTTACCGATAAAGTGGTGGAATTGGGCAGTGAAATTTTTGTGCGACGGGCATTATTTATGTCCGAATTGGGGCGCGAGGCACAGCGTATTCATTATGAAGAGTTGACTAGCGGTGACGAATCTATGCGATTGCATTATTTGCCCCGTTTGCAGGAACATGGGCTGAATCGGGGCGGAACTGTGTCACAATTAACAGCGTTAAATGAGTGGTTGCGGGAAAATATGGGGGATATGGAGGCGGTAAACGGCCGTTTTCAATCCATCATGCAAGCCGCCACCGCCACCGATTTGGCGCGAGGAACAACCAGTGTTGGGCCGCACAGGGATGATTGGTTGATAGAGATAAACGGCCGTGATCTTAGCGACTTTGGTTCACGCGGACAGCAGCGCAGCGGCGTGCTTTCGCTCAAACTGGCAGAGATAAACTGGGTGACAATGCAGACAAACGACCCGCCCATATTGCTCTTAGACGAAGTGGCGGCAGAATTAGATGGACAACGGCGGGCGTTGCTTTTAGAATATGTACAACATGCAAGCCAAGCGTTGTTAACAACAACCGAATCTGACCGATTCCCAGCCGACTTTATGCGCCAAGCCACACTATTAACAGTAGCAAATGGGCGGGTGAGCGCGTAAGTTTTTCCCTCATCCCAACCCGCTCCCTTCGGGGGGAGGGTTAGGGTGGGGAAAATGACAAATCAGAATATAACTGGACACTGGCGTTTTTTAAATTTCTCTCCAGTAGGGGCGGTTCGCGAACCGCCCCTACATCTCGACTGAAATTCAATTTTCGCCAATATCCAGAACATAAGTAAACCATACATGCAGCAGTCGTATCGTTGCGTTTTCTTGGTAGGCAATTATTTTTGAAGGACGTATCTTGAAACCAACAACCGATTCATCTAAGCCACAGTCTGTCGTTCTTATTGTGGACGACAATAAAAACAATCGCTTTCTCCTTGCGTCTCAGTTGCGGATGGAGCGTTACGCGACTTTGGAAGCAAAAGATGGTGTTGAAGCGTTGCTGTTGGCGGCGGAACATGATCCCGATCTTATTTTGCTCGATGTGATGATGCCGCGCATGAATGGTTACGAAACGTGCCGCCGTCTGAAAGACAACCCCGTTACAACCCTCATCCCCGTTATCATGGTGACCGCTTTGCGCGAAGTGACCGACCGCATTAAAGGCATCGACGCTGGTGCTGATGAATTTTTGTCGCGGCCGCATGTGCGGGCAGAATTGATGGTGCGTGTGCGGACGCTCATTCGCCTGAAACACACGCGGGCTGATTTGCAGCGAGAGCGCAATAGTTTACGATTACTTTATGATATTGGCCGCGCCATCAACGCCGAACTTGACCTTGATAAGCTGATGTCGGCCATTATTACGCAGACACAAACGGCCGTTAATGCCACCAAAGGCAATCTCATGCTCATCGACGAAAACGGCCGTGTTGTTTCAAAATATCTCATCCGTTCTGGCGGCCAGTTGGAAATTAGCCGCACTGTCAGCGCAGAAGTGATGAGCGACGGATTGGGCGGCTGGTTGATTCGCAATCAGACAGGTTGCATTATTGATGATATTGACAATGATGATCGCTGGAAACATCTGCCCGATGATATGAACAGCGGCGGCGCGGCGATTGGCGTTCCCTTAATCAGTCTCAAACGCATTGTCGGCATACTTATTTTGAACCATCCCCAACTCGCCTATTTCAAGCCCGAAGATTTGGTTTTGTTGGAAACGATGGGAACGACGGTCGCCGCCGCCATTGAAAATGCCTCCCTTTTTCAGGAAATAAGCGAAGAGCGGCGCAAGATGGAAGCGGTTTTGACGCAATCAACCGATGCCATCATCACCACCGACGAAGAGTGGCGCATTGATTTATGCAATCGAGCGGCTGAGAAAATGTTTGACATTGACGGTGCGGCCGTGCGTGGTGAATTGCTGATGTCGGTCGTGATGTTGTCGGGTGTGGCGCAATTATCGGCGTTATCGTCGTTGGAGCAGCTAAACGGCCGTTTTGTCCCTGTCGAATTGCAGTTAGACAATGGTACAACACTTTACATAACAGTGTCATCTATTCGTGATGTCGGCTACGCCATTCTCATGCAAGATGTGACCGAGTTTAAGCGTATCGAGGCGGTACGACTGGCGCAAGAACAGCGCGAAAAAGCGGCCGTGCGTGAAACCTTCACCCGTTATATGGGGCCCAAAGTGGTCGATCACGTCTTGTCCCATGAACCTGGCTTGCTGGGACGATTGGAACAGCGGCACGCCATCGTCATGTTTGCCGATTTACGCAATTGGACGGGCGGCATGATCTCTAAAGTTTCGCCAGCTGAAGCGGTGGAGCAGTTAAATGCGTACTTTACACGCATGATGGAAATTGCCGTCGCCAATGACGGCACGGTTTTTGAGTTGACGGGTGATGAGTTGCTGGTCGGCTTTAACGCCCCGCTCGACCAGCCAAACGCGCATTATCTTGCTTTGAAAACGGCCGTTGAAATGCAAGATGCGTTCGCCGCCCTGCGCCAACAATGGTACACCGATTCTGGCATGGAATTGGGTTTAGGCATTGGCATTGACGAAGGGGACGTGGTGATGGGTAACGTGGGTGCAGAATCGCGCCTCAGCTTCCGCATGGTCGGCACGGCGATGAATACCGCTCACCGTTTGGTCGATTTAGCCGAAGATGGTCATATCGTCGTTTCAGAAAAGATGCGCGATGGTCTGTTGGCTGAAGTACCCGCGTGGGCAACCTCGCTTCATTTTAATGAGAAGTTAAATGTGAAATTAAAGGGGATTGCCGAGCCGCAGCATCTATACTATTTGGAAACAAAACGGCCGTTGTTGCGTTAAAAAACAGAAACAATCAACAGTCAACGGAAAACTGAAAACGGGGAGTCGTCTACACCAGACAACTCCCCGTTTTTCGTTGATTGTTTGCAGTTGATTGTTGACTGTTTCTTTTAAGCCCCCAATGTCCACGCCTTTGCCGCTTGCAACGGCGCAGGATCGCTGGGATAAGAAGTCCATAAGGTTTGCATGGTGCCATCCAAGCCGCGCAGGTCAGAAACGGCCGTTTCTACATCCCCCTCCGTCACCAATCCCAACCCCGCCAAAAAGCGAATCCACGCAGGCAATAGTTCAAAAATAGCCGCCGCCTTGTGCGGGTTGGCATTGAAAACCGTCAAATAACTGCCAAGCAGTGCCTCCACGCTGGCACGGTCGGGCAAAAGTGGGGCGGCGATGGGGTCAGCATTATCAGACTCGTCCCACTCGGCCACCGCCGCTGTCACTTGCTCCAACAGATATTGCGCCAACACACTGTTCACCAGATGCCCCTTCGTGTACGCAACATCCTCCACCCGCCGCAAATAGCCCAAAAATTGCGCCGATAGCTCCGAGATATTGTGAATAATCTCATGCGGAATGCGTTGAGCTTCTTTTTGCTCCGCTTCCCCATGTGGCGCGGGGGTGAAGGCGAAATCTGTGGTGGTCAATTGCTCCAGCGGCTTGTTGTTCAGATTCGCCATGTACTCAACCAACCCTTCGGGGTCGATGGGTGTGTATTGATTCAGTTGCGTCTGCAAAACGGGATTATCAGCGACGGGATCGGGGCTGCTGTCAAGATAGTTGAAGATGATGTAGTTTGATGCCCGTAACCCGATTTCATCGCGGGTAAAATCCATAACCGTCTTGGATTCTTTCACCAGCGGGAAAATGACGGCGTTCATCTGCATCAAAATAGCGAGTTGGTTGTGGTACGCCAGCTTGTCCATCGTGGCGATGGTCAAATCAATGTTGTTGTCGGCGCGTTGGGCAAGGGTGATGGCGAATTGGGGAATGTCTTGAAAACGGCCGTTTGCAATCGCGTTCGTAATCAGCCAATCAAGCATGAAATGGCTTTCAGCCGTGAAAACGGCGGGCATTTTTTCACTCAACGTGATGATCATTCGGTCGAATTCGGAGCGTTTATCCTGCTGAATCGCCGCTTCGTACATCTCATTCAACATCTCAAAAGCCATCTCGCCATCCATCACCCCATCTTCAATGGATTGGTAAAAAACGGCCGTGCGTTCGTCATAAGACGCGCCTTCAAATTT
>CAYSDT010000263.1:0-3329 GCA_964429835.1 uncultured Ardenticatenaceae bacterium
AATTGATTGAGTTCGGTTACGCGGAGTATGTAGGCGGCGATCAGGTAAGTGAGGCCGCCGATGGTGCCTGCAATCAGGAGTTGGAACAGGGGGGAGAGGGTGGCGAGTTGCAGTTGGGTCAGGATGACGGCTACTGCCATCGCCACCGCCGCCGCGCCCATGCGCCATGCACCATCGAAGAGCAAACGGCCGTTTATTCCCCCCATCTTGCCGCGCAACAGCCACAGCAGCAGCCCCGCTTCCACATAATTGGACAGGGTGAACGCCAGCGACAGACCGTTGACGGGCTGCCAGCCGAAATAGGGAAAAACGGCCGTTGCCAGCCCATAACTAAACAGCCACATCAGTAACATTTGCGCCAAGCCAATCACGACGGGGGTGATGGTGTCGTTGAGCGAATAAAACGCGCGGTTGACAATTTCTAGCGTCATCAGCGCGGGGATGCTGAACGCCAACAGCGTCAGCACGGGGGCGACCATCGCCGTATCGTCCGCGCCAAATTCGCCCCGTTCGTACAACAAGGTGATGAGCGGCGTGGCGAGCAATGCCAGCCAGACGACGGATGGCAGTCCGAAAAAGAGCAACAGGCGCAACGAATCGCTCAGGATTTGGCGCATTTCATCGAATGCACCTTTAGCCGCCAATGCTGCCATCGTTGGGAAGGCGGCGATACCCATCGCTTGGCCGATGATGCCCAGCGGCAAGCGCATGAGGCGCGAAGCCATGATGACGGCGACGTAGCTGCCAATCGCCATGCTGTCGGTCAAATAGAGGATGATGAAGTAGTTTAGCTCGCTGAATGAGAGGCCGAGTACACGCGGCCCCATCAGGCGCAGGACTTGTCGGACACCTTTATCACGGATGGTAAAAACGGCCGTGTATTGCACCCGTTTTTGGCGTAAGCCGGGCAGTTGAATTAGCAAATGCCCCATCGCCCCCGCGACCGTGCCGACCGCCAAGCCGATGACTGGCTCCTTGCCCATCGCTGCAAAAGTGACTGCGCCCGCAATAATGCCCACATTATAAATGATGGGGGCGAGGGCGGGCAGTAAAAAGTGCTGTCGGGCGTTCAATGCGCCCATAATCACGCCACTGGCGGCAAAAATGATGGTCGAAAAGAGCATGATTCGCATCAGTTCAACCGTTAATCCGAGCAGTTCGGGATTGTCGGCCACGAGGTCGGCCATAAAGAAGTTGACGTATTGCGGCGCGAAAATGATGGCAACGCCGGCGATGATGGCGACGGTGATGGTCAATAAATTGATGACGGCCGAGAATAATCGCCACGCCCCCGCTTCGTCGTCGCGGGTGAAGTAGCCCGTGAAAGTGGGGATGAACGCCGATCCAATCGCGCCGCCAGCGATAACGAAGAAGATGGTTTCGGGCAGCCGATTGGCGGCATCATACGCGGTTGCGTCGAGGGTGAGTGCGCCGAGATAGTTTTTGGTGACCATATCGCGCACCAAACCGATGATACGACTGATTAAAACGGCCGTTGCGACCAGCCCTGCGGCTTGAAAGACTTGGCGGCGTGCGTGTTGTGGGTTTGGTGTGGACATTGGGGGGATTATAAGTTGCAAGTAGCAAGTTGCAAGCGGCAAGTGAGGGAGTAAGCGGTCATGCGGGGAGTATTTAAGGCATTACTTACCCACTTGCAACTTGCAACTTGTTTTTGTTTGTCAAAATCGTCTCCTGTTGGTAATATCCTGAGTTGCAAAATCTATAAAATTATAACGGAGTGTGTACAGCTTATGAAAGTGCTGTTGAAAGAAGATGTGGAAAACTTGGGGTACGCTGGTGAAGTGTACACCGTAGCAAACGGCTTTGGCCGTAATTATTTATTGCCGCAAGGGTTCGCTGTAAAAGCTGACGCTGGCATGATGAAACAGGCCGCCGCATGGCGCAAACGTGCCGAAACCCGCCGCGAAGAGATTCGTGCCGAATTCGAGGCGTTGTCCGCCAAGATCGTAGAGGTGAAAGTTACTTTCTCCGCTCGCGCTGGCGAGACGGGCAAATTATACGGCTCAATCACGACGGCTCAATTGACAGACGCGCTTAATGCTGAATTAGGCACAGAAATCAACCGCCGCAAAGTGGGTAACGAACCGTTGCGCGAATTGGGCGAACACAAAATCATTGTGCGTCTGAATGGGGAATTCCAACCAGAATTCACGGCCGTTATCGAATCGGACGAAGAGGTCATTAAGTCTACCGTCGCCGATGACGTGGTTGATGCTGTAGAAACGGCCGTTTCCACCGACGAAGAAGAATAGAAATACTTTAACGAGACCTGACAGGTTTCACCAACTAACTTCGTTTTGCGCGAGGTATTGTAAAAAACCTGTCAGGTCTTTTTAATACAATTGATCATGGATGAGTTCGGTCACATCTTGCGTGAAGCCCGCGAAACAAAGGGGTTGACCGTTAAAGATGTACAACAAGAAATTCGGATCAATGTTGCTTACATCGAAGCCCTAGAACAGGGTGAATATGATACGCTTCCTTCCCCCGTGCATGCACGGGGGTTTTTGCGTAACTATGCCCGCTTTCTCGGCTTAGACCCGCAACCCCTGCTGGATCAGTACGAGCGGCAATTGGGTGGTAATGCACCACCAACGGCCGTTTTGGACAGCAGCGAAAAAACGCGCCCCACGACCATCATCCCCCCGCGAGAAGACCAGCCATTTTTTGACCCTGTAAATTATCAGGTCAATGACGGTCGCGCTCCCCGCGAAAAAGGTTCGCTGATGCGTGTGGTCATCATCATTGCTTTGGTTATTGCTATTGGCTTGGTTGCCAGCCGCTTTATTCCTAAATTACAGCAAGAAGAGGACGCGGGCGAAGTGATTACTGATGGCATCACCGACGTGCTGACTGACTTGCAAGATGAAGCACTCAATGCAGTCAGTGGTGAGGGCGAATTGTTTACGGATGATACAGAACCCATCGTTACCCCCGAAAGTACCCCCACTTTTGGTGAAGAAATTGTTTCCACCTCACGCAATAATGTCGATAATGAATTGCCCGACATCTTGCCCACGCGCCCACCACTGCCCGCCACAATGGAAACTGTCCAACTGAAATTGGAAATTCTGGAACGGGCATGGATGGAAGTGACCATTGATGGTGACGTGGTGTTCACAGGGTTCGCCAAAGAAGGCGATCCACCCTATGAATGGGAAGCGCAAGACGAAGCGATTGTAAACACAGGCAACGCCATCGGCCTTTATGCCACCGTCAATGATGTTCCACTCGGCCGTCTCGGCGGGCGCGGTGAGCAAGTTGAAGAGACGTGGCGAACGACAAACTAAGTTGCAAGTAACAAGTGG
>CAYSDT010000263.1:3429-4843 GCA_964429835.1 uncultured Ardenticatenaceae bacterium
GATTCCGAAGGGATGGCCGAATTGATGGAACGGGCGGGCTTTAATGGCACGCCTGACCCTGATGATGCCAGTGTGTTGCTGGTCAACACCTGCGGCTTCATCGAATCGGCGCGCGAAGAGTCGATTGGCGCATTGCGTGAGTTGGCGGCCTTGAAAGGCAAGAACCAACTGCTCATCGCTGCTGGCTGCATGGCGCAACGGTACGGGGATGAGGTGGTCGAGTGGGTGCCGGGCATTGATGGGGTCATCGGTACGCGCCGCTGGATGGATATTGTGCCGTTTATTCGCAAATTACGGCGGCGCAAACATCCGCAACCGCTCTACCATCTGCCCGACGAGGCGGAGACGGTGGGCATTGACGAACGGGGGGTGATAAGAACGGCCGTTCAAGGGCATTCCGCCTATCTCAAAATAGCGGACGGATGCCGTCGCCCGTGTGCGTTTTGCGCCATCCCGCAAATTAAAGGCACACTCGTCAGCCGCCCGCCCGACATTGTGTTGGCCGATGCCGCCGCGTTGAGCGAGGCAGGCGTAAAAGAACTGATCCTCATCGCCCAAGACACCAGCGATTATGGGCATGATTTGGGCATTAAAAATGGATTGAGCCAACTGCTACAGGGCATTAACAACGTTGCTCCAGAATTGCCGTGGCTGCGCGTCATGTACGCCTATCCCGGTTATGTCACCGACGAATTGATCGAAACGATGGCGACCACGCCGCAAATTCTTAACTATCTTGACATTCCATTGCAACATGGCAGCCGCGAAATGCTCAAGCGGATGCGCCGCCCTGCCAATATCGACTGGGTGTACAAAACGATTGAAAAATTGCGCGTCGCCATGCCCGATATTGCCATCCGTTCCACATTTATCGTCGGCTATCCGGGTGAAACGGACGCTGAATTTAATGAATTGCGGCAAATGATCAGTGACTTGGAATTTGATCGCTTGGGCGTGTTTACTTACTCCTACGAAGCGTCCACACCATCGGCAACGGCCGGAAAATTGGTCGAACAGGCGGTGATGGAAGCGCGGCGCGATGAGATTATGGAGCTGCAACAGGGCATTTCCTTACGCAAAAATCAGACATTTGTTGGCAAAACGTTGCCAATGCTGGTTGAAGGGTATGGTGATGGGGTGTCGATTGGGCGCAGCTATCGTGATGCGCCTGAAATTGATGGGCTAATCATCGTGCCGGGCGAATTGCCATTGGGTGAAATTGTGCCTGTCCGTATTGATGGGGCGATGGCGTATGATTTGACGGGGACGGTGGATGTGGTTTCGCCGAAAGGGATTGTGTTGAAAACGGCCGTTTCCTGAGAAATGTAGAGATTACGAGATTCTCTCCTGTATTTGAATAAAATAAAAAGAGGCTGAACCGCTACAGTTAGCGGTTCAACCTCTTTTTTGATCG
>CAYSDT010000264.1:0-3099 GCA_964429835.1 uncultured Ardenticatenaceae bacterium
TTCGGAATTTCAGCAATCGCCTTCGCGCCAAACGGCCCCGTCGGTTCATGCGTCTGCACCAAAATCGCTTCCACTTCTGGCATTTCATCAGCGCGGTAGATATGATACGGGCCGTACTCGTCATTGAGCAAATTACCCGTCTCATCGTACACCATCTCCTCGCAATGGCCGTACCCCAACGCCTGCACAAGGCCGCCTTCCACCTGCCCCGTCGCCGTCAGGGGGTTGATGGGAACGCCCGCATCCACCGCCATAACCAGCTTCTTGACCGTCACCTGCCCCGTCTCCGTGTCCACTTCGACTTCGGCAAATTGCCCCGCAAACGGCGGCGGCGAATCGAAGCTGACGAAGGAGGCGGTTGCCATCAATTGACGTTGCGCGTCTTGATGCAAGCTGTGCAAGGCGATGTCAGCGAGGGAAATAAACCCTTTTTCGCCCACAACCCCTTTCCCTTCCAATTTCAAATCAGCCCAACCGTCCAACTCCCACATCAACGCCGCCCGCTCCTTGATTTGCTCGGCAATTTTTTCCGACGCTTTCTTGACCGCGCCGCCAGAGATGAATGTCGTGCTGCTGGCATACGCGCCCACGTCGAACGGCGTAAAGTCGGTATCGCTGGAGTAAATGATGATTTCGTCGAGCGTCACGCCCAACACTTCGGCCGCCATCTGTGCCAGCACCGTGTCCGAGCCTGTGCCTAAATCAGTCGCGCCGACGAGCAGGTTGAACGAGCCGTCATCGTTGATTTTGATGCTCGCGCCGCCCATATCGAGGCCAGGAATCGCCGTGCCGTGCATACACATCGCCGCCCCCATGCCGCGCTTGATATGCGGTTTGCCAGGAACGTCGTGCCAACCATCGGTGAACTTTTTGCTCCACTCCATCGCTTCCATGCCCACTTCAAAACAGGTGTCCAAGCCGCATGATTCGATGAGTGGAATGTCAATAATCGTCTCTTTTTCACCTTCGCCCAACAGGGGGGCGATGGGCATCGGGTCGCCCGATTGCACCCAGTTTTTGCGGCGGAATTCGATGGGATCCATCCCCATCGCAAGGGCGATTTCGTCCATGTGGCTTTCAAGGCCAAAGTTGGCCTGTGGCCCGCCGTAACCGCGATACGCGCCAGGAACGGGCAGATTGGTGTAGGCTACGATGCAGTCAAATTCGCGGTTGGGGCAGTTGTAACTGCTCAGGCCGCGCAAGCCAGTGACGGTCTGTACAGTCAATCCGTGTGAGCCGTATGCGCCCGTGTTGGCGACGACGGTGAAGCGTTGGCTGTGCAATGTGCCGTCAGCCATCACCCCCGTTTTCCAGGTGATCGTTTGCGGGTGACGGGTACGCGAACTGCGTAACTCTTCGCTGCGATTGAGTTCCATCCGTACAGGTTTGCCCGTTTTAATGGTCAAATGTCCAACGATGTCTTCCAATAACATCTCTTGTTTGACACCAAAACCGCCGCCAATACGCGGCTTAATCACCCGAATACGGCCGATGGGCAAGCCCAACAGCGGGGCGACCATGCGCCGCGTGTGGAATGGTACTTGGGTGGAGGTACGGATAATCAGCCGCTCGTCTTCATCCCACCAACTGATGGCGATATGCGGTTCGACAGGGACGGCGTGGACTTGATGGACGTAATAATCATGCTCAAAAACGTGGTCGGCTTCGGCAAATCCTTGCTCGGTGTCGCCAACTTCGGCTTCAATGTGGGCAACGATGTTGCGGCTGGCATCGTGGATGTCGTCGCGGTCATCTTCATCATGAATGATGGGTGCGCCGGGCGCGATGGCTTCATTTTCGTCAAAAACGGCCGTTAATATCTCATATTCAACCTTAATCAACGCAATCGCCGCTTCCGCAATCTCTGGCGTATCGGCCGCAACAGCCGCCACGCGGTCGCCCACATAGCGCACTTTGTTGTCGAAACTAACCTGATCGAGCGGCGGCGGATTGGGGTATGATTGTCCACCGCTGGCATATTTTACCCGCGCCACATTTTTGTAATGCACGGTGGCGCGAACGCCTGCAAGTGCCAATGCTTCGCTGTCATCAATGTCCACAATGCGGGCGTGGGCGTGCGGACTGGTCAACATTTTTGCGTACAACATGCCGCGCAATTCGATGTCATCCACAAAAGCGGCGTTGCCTTTAGCCAGCTTAATCGCGTCTACTTTCGTTTCCGATTGCCCCACGACTTTGAAATCTATACCATCGGTTGGGGCTTGTAAATTGGGGACTTCTTCGCCGCGCAACACGGCAGCGGAACGAAGAACGGCTTCGACGGGTTTAACGTAGCCCGTTTCACGGCAAAGGATGCCAGAAAGGGCTTCGCGTGCGTCGGCTTCGGTCGGGTTGGCGTTGTCGGCAATCAACGCCTTCGTCGCCAAAATCATAGCGGGCGTGCTGTAGCCCGATTGAATCGCGCCTGTTTCGATGAACGCTTGCTGAATCGGGTGCAGTTCGCCGACGGTGGGCGACAGCCCTTCAATCGTCTCGATTTCTTTGCCGACGGCTTGGCCGACGAGCATGGTGTCGGTGTTGGTTAAACGGCCGTTAATCAACACCGCACTTGCCCCCGTCTTACCATCGTCGCTGCCAAAGCGGACGCTGAAATAGCCCGCTTTGCGTAAGGCGCGTAGCAGGTTGTCGGTGGGGAGGGAATCTAATTGTTGGGAACGGCCGTTGATGTTTAATGAAATGGTCATGGTTAAGCTCCTTAAAAAAAATGTCAATAGTTAATGATCAATTGTCAATTGTCAACGGACGGTCATTGGTCAGCCAACTTCGTTGACGATTGACCATTGACAATTAGCAATTGACAATTTTCTCTACTGCCTACATTGTACAAGAATTATGGGACGGTGGCGATAGCGGCTGCGGGAAACAAAAAACGGACTGGCATAAAATGCCAGTCCGTGGAATTTGCGATGGGAACCAAGAACGCCGTAACTTGATTCCCGTCAAAAAGGAGGAGAAGAAGAAGAGAATTTTTAACTACCCTTCATGTTTATTAGTATAAGGGATGAACACGAGCGTCGCAGTACGGTGAGCTAACGCTAACCCTACGCAAACCCTACGCTGATTAGTCCTTCTGTACTA
>CAYSDT010000264.1:3199-4831 GCA_964429835.1 uncultured Ardenticatenaceae bacterium
ACAAGTTGTTCTGGCAGGAAACGCCATTGCCAATAGCCACTGGCGCGACCTGGATAATTCATGCGGGCAGTTGTGCCAAGCTGCATCAAATCTTGCATGGGGGTAACGGCCGTTTCTGCCACAGAAGCCATCGCCAACCGAATCATATCCCAAGCGATGTCGTTCCCATCGCGGGCAGCGTAGCGGCGGACAAAATCCTGCTCGGCAGGGGACGCGCTTTGATACCAGCCGATGGTGGTATCATTATCATGCGTGCCTGTGTAGACGACACAATCGTGGTCGTAAGTATGGGGCAAAAAAGCGTTTGTTTTGTCGCCGCCAAAGCCAAATTGCAAAATTTTCATACCAGGGAACGCGAACTCATCACGCATGGCGGTTACGCCGGGCGTAATCACACCTAAATCTTCGGCGATGATGGGCAAGTTGCCCAACTGCTTTTGCATGGCACGGAAGAAGTCGGAGCCTGGCCCCGCGACCCATTTACCAACAACGGCCGTTTCTTCCGATGCTGGAATCTCCCAATACGCCTCAAAGCCGCGAAAATGGTCAAGCCGCACGATGTCAACTTGCTCAAAAATCATGCTGAGACGGGAAGCCCACCACGCATAATTATCTTGCTTCATCGCTTTCCAATCGTAGAGCGGATTGCCCCATCGTTGCCCCGTTTCACTAAAATAATCGGGCGGCACGCCAGCGATGACGGTCGGCTGACCCGTCTCATCAAGGAAGAATTGCTCTGGGTTCGCCCACACATCTGCGCTGTCATAGGCGACAAAGATGGGTGCGTCACCAACGATTTGAATTTGGTTATCGTTGGCGTACTTTTTAATCGCTTCCCACTGTTGGAAGAAGATAAATTGCAAAAATTTATGGCGATTGATGTCGTCGGCCAATTTCGCTGACCACTCAGCCATCGCTTTGGGGTCACGTTGCGCCAATTCAAGCGGCCAACTGCTCCATACGCCGCCATTATGGGCTTGATGTTCCACTTTTAAGGCCATAAATAGGGCGAAATCATCCAGCCATGCGGCTTGTTGGTCGCAAAATTCAGCGAAGGCGGTCTGGGAAACGGCCGTTTCATTCTCAACAAAATGCGCGTATGCTTGCGCGTATAACTCATTTTTATAAGGGATGACATCGCCATAATCCACCCGCTCACGAGCGAAACTGGGCGCGTTTTGCACCGCGTCGGCGGGCAAATAGCCATCACGCACAAGATGATCGGGACTGATGAGCAAAGGGTTGCCCGCAAAAGCGGAGAAGCATTGATACGGTGAATCGCCATACCCTGTGGGGCCAAGCGGCAGAATCTGCCAGAGACTTTGGTTGCTCTGTACGAGAAAGTCAACGAATTCGTATGCGCTGTCGCCGAAATCGCCGATGCCGTATGGGCTGGGTAATGATGTGGGGTGCAGTAGCACGCCGCTGGAGCGTGTAAATTTCATAAAACCTCAAATGAGTCCACTGAAAAAAAGTTCAACTTTTGTCCATAAAGACGTAAGTCCTGTCAAGGCGAAAAGTTGAACTTTTTGGTTTCGATACCTTTTTCAGTAGCGTTCTCAAAGTATTGTCTGTATTTGGCGGTATTATAACTGGTTTTCAAATATAGTGGCAATGTCAACTACTTTTGAA
>CAYSDT010000265.1:0-4821 GCA_964429835.1 uncultured Ardenticatenaceae bacterium
TGTCTGCCAGATAAATTGGGCAAATTCTGCGTTCGTTATGGGGTAAATGCCGATGTGGAAATCGGGCAAAGTGACAATATGTCGTGGGGATTCTTGGGGTTCGTCATCATCGCTGCCCATCACAAAAACGCCGGATGGGATCAGCACCATGTCGGGTTCGATGGCTAGTTTTGGCTTTTTGGGAGCGGGGGGGGCTTCGTTGTGGATGTTGACGGTAAGTTGTGCGCCCACGCCAGCAACGACGTAGCCACCGTCAACGTCGCCGACGCTGATTTTGTCACCGCCGACTATATCACCATCGACTTTGCGACCGTGGATGGTGTCATTAGAAACGGCCGTTTGCCCATCACGATCTGGATCAGAATTATATCGTTGCATACTTCCCCCTACTTTTCTAGGAATATATTGGGTTGTTTTATTCTATGCGTGGTTGGGATGACGGCTTCAACGGTACATTTGTACCAGTGATACCCACCTGCGTCAAAAAATCTACGGAATTCTGTAACCAACAAATTGAATATGGCAACAACTGTATCTCCCCCGACATAAATTCATCTTTATTAGAAAGTAAATCAGCCCGTTCCCGTTTCAGGGTAAACGATTGTGCCGTGTCTGACAGATTGAACAGGCACAGAACCCCATCGCCCCCGCCAACAAAACGACGAAAAGCAAGAACGGCCGTTTTTCCCCCATCATCTACCCATTCAAAATCCCCGCGCCGCAATGCAGGCAGACTTTGCCGAGTTGCCACTAAATGGCGCAATACATTCAGGTACGAATCAGGATCATTTTCTTGTGCGGCGACGTTTAATTGGCTGTAATCACTGTTTATGGGCAAATATGTTTCCGTCGCCTCCGAAAAGCCACCATTTTTATCGCCATTCCATTGCATCGGTGTGCGGCAACCATGCCGATCTGGCAACCAGATATTGTCACCCATGCCAATTTCATCCCCATAATAAATGATTGGCGTGCCGGGCAGTGAAAGCAGCAGCCCGTTGAGCAAAAGCCATTTGCGTTTGTCATGATCTAGCAGTGAAGTCAGCCGCCGACGAATACCCTGATTGAGCCGCATACGCGGTTCTGGCGCATACTGTTGCCACATCCATTCGCGCTCGGCGGCTGTCACCATTTCCAGCGTCAATTCATCATGGTTACGCAAAAATGTCATCCATTGCGCCCCTTTCGGGATCGGCGGGGTGCGATTGATCATGTCAACAACGGCCGTTTTGTCCCCCTTTTTCAACGCCATATACAATCTTGGCATGATGGGAAAATGGAAACACATCTGGAACTCAGGTTCGTTGGCCGTGCCAAAATAGGGCAGCAACTCATCAGGCCATTGATTCGCTTCGGCGATGAGCAGAGTATTTGGATATTCAGCATCAACCATGCGACGCATTTTTTTGAGAAAAGTGTGTGTTTCGGGCAAATTTTCGCAATTTGTCCCTTCCCGTTCATATAAATAAGGGATGGCATCGACGCGAAAGCCATCAATCCCCAAATCCAGCCAAAAGCGTATCGCGTTGAACATCTCTTCGTGGACTTGTGGATTATCGTAGTTCAGATCGGGCTGGTTGCTGTAAAAACGATGCCAAAAATACTGTCCAGCCACCTCGTCATATGTCCAATTCGATGCTTCTGTGTCCAGAAAAATGATGCGTGTGTCGGCATATGGGCTGTCGCTGTCACTCCAGACATAATAATCGCGGTAAGGTGAATTACGGTTTTGGCGTGCGGCTTGAAACCACGGATGTTGGTCAGAGGTGTGGTTCATCACGATGTCAATGACGACTTTTAGCCCGCGTGCGTGTGCCGCTTCAAGGAATGCTTTGAAATCGGCCAGTGTGCCATAATCGGGGTGAACATTCGTGTAGTCAGCAACGTCGTACCCGTCATCCAGCAGGGGTGATGGGTAATGGGGCATAATCCAGATGCAATCTACCCCCAATGATTTGATGTGATCCAGCTTTTCAATCGCGCCGCGAAAATCGCCGTGTCCATCGGCGTTGCTGTCGTTGTAGGCACGAATATACAGTTCATAGAATATGGCTTCTTGATACCAGTTTGTTGTCATAGGGTCTCTGTTGTAACGAATTTTGTACTAGAGTTGTTCGTTTTATGTGAAATGATCTTTACGGGTTAAGGGCGACCACAAGGGTCGCCCAATACGATTATGTAATTGCTCTGTTTGTACAGAATATAGAAGATTGTTTGTCGTTTGCCAAAACGGATTTGAAAAACGGCCGTTTTTCTCTTGCATTCAATTTTATCAGTGCTAAACTATAAGTAAGTTAAATTAACTTACAAAGTCTGGCATTATGAAAAAAGCGACCAAACAGCAATCCAAAAAGCATAACTCCCGCCTCGTGCTACGAACCATCTATCAGAATGGCGAGATGAGCCGCGCTGACATCGCCCGCGCCACCAAGCTGACCCGCCCGACCGTCTCATCCATCGTTTCTGCCTTAATTGAAGAAAATTTAGTTGTGGAAGCGGGGTGGGGCGTGAGTGCTGGTGGCAAACGGCCGTTACTTCTCCAAATCGCCTACGATGCCCATCAGCTTATCAGCATTGATCTTGGCAGCCATGAATTTCGTGGCGCATTGAGCAATCTCAATGGCGACATTACCATCCGCCGCACCATCCTGACCAATGGCGACAAGGCCGAATCTGCCTTGCAACTGGTATTTAATCTGATTGACGATTTGGTTGAGCAAGCATCTGCCCCGATTTTGGGCATTGGCATTGGCACGCCCGGCGTGGTCAATCAAAAACTTGGCGTTATCCGCCAAGCGGTCAATCTGGGATGGCAAGATTTGCCCATCCGCGACCTGCTGACCGCCCGCTACAACATCCCCGTCTACATCGCCAACGACAGTCATATGGCTGCCATCGCTGAATACACGTTCGGCGAACAGCGCGACAGCCGTAATTTGATCGTCATCAAAGCCAGTCGGGGCGTGAGCGCGGGGATTGTGATAAACGGCCGTTTACATTACGGCGACGGTTACGCCGCAGGTGAAATCGGTCATGTGGTCGTGGTCGAAAACGGGGAAGCGTGTCGTTGCGGCAACGCAGGCTGCTTGGAAACCGTCAGCAGTTCAACCGCGATTTTGGACAAAGTGCGCCAATCCGTTCCCGGTGCCGATTGGGCGTACATCATGGCGGCGATGGCTGAAAATGATCCCATCGTTTCCCAACTCATCGCCGATGCTGGTAAATATCTCGGTATCGCCATCGCCCATCTCATCAGTAATTTCAATATCCACAACATCATCATCGCTGGCCGCGTCGGCGCACTTGGGCAACCCTTATTGCAGCCGATACGCCAAGAAATTAACCGCCGTATCCTGCCGTCAATCGCGGCCGACACGCACATCTCCCTTTCAACTGCTGGCACAGATATTGTTTTGCTAGGCAGCGCGGCGATGGTTTTACAACACGAATTAGGCGTTATTTAAGAATTATAATCCGCAGATGACGCAGATTAGCGCAGATTTTTTATTCACGATGTTACCAATCTGCGTAAATCTGCGAAATCTGCGGATAAAATAAAAACATGAACATACAGAAAGAAAGTTTACTACAAATCACTCCCAACCAAATTCCCCCCTTAGACCCTGGCTTCCGCCCGATGGTTTTAGGCAACCGTAATTATCGCCGCGCTGTGGCCGAAGCGAACGACCGCGCCACTGTCACCATCGGCATTGAGCGCAATGCGGGGCTTGTGCATCGCGCTGAATTCGAGATTTTCGCGCAAGGCTCACCGCACGACGCAGAATCGATCCTTTATATAGAAAGAGCGATCAAATTTATCCTGTGGTCGCGTGGGGGATGGAAAATTTTCATCGACGCGCCCGCCTTCATCACCGACCACATTCAAGCGGCGTACCAATCCGATGGGGCGCGGGCGTTTGATGCGGAATTGATGAGCAAGGTTTACAAACGGCCGTTTACCGTCATCCCAACCCCCGCCAACGCCATCCCCGCCGCCAAAGAATCAGGCTCCGCGCTCGGCGGCCATCTGGACGGCTGCCGCATCGGCTTCGATTTGGGCGCGAGCGATTATAAATTAGCGGCCGTTGTCGATGGCGAAGCGATTTTCAGCACCGAAATCCCCTGGGATCCCACAACCCAAGCCGACCCCGAATACCATCGTGGCCGCATTCGTGAAGGATTGAAACTGGCCGCCTCCAAAATGCCCCGTCTCGATAAAATCGGCGGCAGTTCGGCTGGCGTGTGGGTAGACAATCAACCGATGGTCGCCTCCCTGTTCCGCACCGTCATCAAAAACAACCCCGACAAATTCCGCGATATTGTCCAACCGATGTTCATCGAATTTGGGGAAGAGATGGGCGTGCCGCTGGAAATCATCAACGATGGCGACGTGACCGCGTTGGCGGGCGCACTATCGCTCGGCACAAACGGCATGTTGGGCATGGCGATGGGGTCAAGCGAAGCGGTCGGCTTCCTCAGTCAGGATGGCGTGATTATGGGCTGGCTCAACGAACTTGCCTTCGCCCCGCTCGATTACAATCCCGATGCCCCCGCCGACGAATGGTCGGGCGATCAAGGTGTTGGCGCGTTGTATTTTTCACAACAAGCGGTCAATAAACTCGCTCCTGCCGCAGGTTACCAATTCCCTGAAACGATGGGATTGCCCACCCGCCTGAAAGCCGTCCAAGCCGCCGCCGACATGGGCGACGAAGCGACGGCGCAAATTTTTGAAAGCATCGGCATTTATTTGGGCTACACCATCGCCCATTACGCCGATTTTTATGAGTACGAGCATTTGCTGATTCTCGGCCGTGTCACATC
>CAYSDT010000266.1:0-4783 GCA_964429835.1 uncultured Ardenticatenaceae bacterium
CGGGAAAGGCTTCCGCTGTGAAGAAAGGTTTTCCTCCCCGCCCATCTCGCCCCGATCTTCGCGCACCGCGTATTTATGTATGCGGCAATTGGAGTTCGGGGCGAGATGGCGCGGAATTTAATCCATCTGCTTAGACGAGGTAATGCCGCGCCATCCCGCCCCTACCATATTTACCGTACTGGAATCGTGAAGCCGAAAACTGACCCCGCGCCTTCCTCGCTGTGCGCCTGAATCATGCCGCCATGCTCGGTGACGATATGCTTAACCAGCGGCAATCCCAACCCCAACCCTTCTACGCCGCGCTGGAGCGGATCGGCCATTTGACTGAAATCGCGCCAGAGATTGTCCAGTTCGGCAGCGGGAATACCGATGCCATTGTCTTGCACCTCAAAATGCACACCATCCGCATCCGACCACGTTCGCACCCAAATATGCCCATCATCGCCCGTGAATTTGACGGCGTTGTGTACCAAATGATAGATGGCATCAGCCAATAATTCGTGGTCAGCGACGACGGGCAGCTTGTCGGGTTGCAACAGATCAAGGGTGATGTTGCGATTGCTGGCAAGAAGGCGGAGCGTTTGCAATTGCTCCTCTACCATTGCTGTAAAATCAAATGGTTGTGGGCGTAACGGCCGTTGTTTACTCAAATAGCTGGCATAGGTGATCAGGTTATCAACCATCATGCTGGCAACTTCCACCCCCTGCGACACATTATCAAACGCTTCATGCTGGGGCGACGAGAAATTATCCATCCCCAGTTGGCGCATTAGTTCCAATGAAAAGTTGACGTTGGCAAACGGCGTTCGCATTTCATGCGTAATCACGCCAATAAAGGCCGATTTGAGTTTATCAGAGGCGTTCAACTGTTCGTTGGCAACGATGAGCGTCTCCTTAGTCTCCTGTAAATCACGATTGAGTTTGACCAAATCGGTGAGAAGGCGGGCATTTTCAAGAGCAACGGCCGTTTGGTCAGCAAGCGTCGCCAATAACATCAAATCGTTCTCAAAATAACGATCATCCGACTGTTTTGGGCCCAATCCCAACAGCCCGACCCATCGCTCGTCGTGATGGATGGGGACGTACACCTCGATGCCCAGCCCCGCCAACCAATCGCGCTCCATTTCGGAGATATTGCTAAAGCGGGGCAGCATGTCGATGTCATATTGCGCCAACGGTCGGCGTTCTTCCGCCAACCAAGCGGCAACAGGGCTGTCTATTTCAAACGAACCGAACGACAATCGCTCGCCGCCAAACCCTTGTACGCTAATCAGTTCGTAGATGGGCAAAATGTGACCTTCATCCGCTTCCACCAAAAACAGCGTGCCGTAACGGCTGGACATCGCTTCGTGGATGAGGTGCATCATGGTCACTTCCAGCTCGTTTAGCTCCATGACGCTGCTGATGCGAAGGCTGTACGCCCGCATCGTTTGGCGGGGATCATAATCAATGCCCGCAGTCAGATTGTCGGTGATGGATTGCAGGCTGTTGAGCAGGGGGTTGAATAGCAGTAAAACAAGCAGTGCCATCGCCGCCCCTGCGAGTATGATTTGTGCTTGCAATGTGACGGCAATAAACATGCCAATCAAGTATAAGCCAACGAGCAGAATGACAGCCAAAAAATGACCAGTGAGCCGTCGGCGGAGGCGACGCACGTCGATTAGTTGGCTGCTGAACATGACGTAAGTTGCCAGCAAGCCGGTAACAAGAAGCAGGCTGCTGCCCAGTACGGTTTGCCCCATCACCGCCAAGCTGATGGCGGCGGCGGTGAACAGCAACAGCCATAACCAGTATAAAATGCGGTTGCGGTGTAAGGGTTGACGGGCGTATTGGCGATAGATGCGGCTGGTAAAAACGGCCGTTCCCGCCAACAACGTAATCCATGTCCCATGCAACATAAAAACAAAGGCGGACGATGGAAAAACGGCCGTTTTTTCCAACAGCAGCAACCCCGCCAACCAGAAACCCATCGCCCCCGTGTAAATGAGAAACAAACGGCCGTTTGTCTTCAAATACAAAAAGGAGCGGCTGAGAAAATAAAAAAGCAGCGTTAAAATGGGGGAAACCAGTAGCGGCAGGGGATCGGGCGATGTTCCATTGAGCAATGGGGCAACCATCACCACCGTCCACAGGGCGGCGGCGAACAGGTAGATGGTCAATTCCAGTTCGCGGCGTTCGCGGAAAGAGCGATTGAGCAGGGTGTAAACGGCCGTTATGGTATAAACGGCCGTTACTGCAATCAAAAAGAAGGTCAACAAGCGTGTCGATTCCATATACAGGCAGTGTAAAGCAGTTGAAAGAGATAGACTGTAAAAGAGGCGGGAAAATTAGGGAAAATGGAGCGCGATAAGTGGCAAATGGTACTTATGTAACCTGCTGCTTGCCACTTGCACACTTGCACCTTGCCCTGTTAAAATCCTGCCATGACAGAAATGGACACCCCCATCGTATTACACGCAGATCAAGAACACGAACGATTAAGAACGGCCGTTATGTTCCTCCTCCTCTTTCTGCTGATTATTTTTTTCATCGCCAGCCGCTCCCTTTTCAGCAGCACACAGCTTGGGCAAGATATTGCCAACTACAGCTTTGTACTCTCTTGCGTCACGTCGCTGGTTCTGGCGTTGACGATTGGATGGGCGGCCGAAAACTATCTAAAATCCATCTGGCGCAGTGGCAGCACCGTCACCATCACCCCCCATGAAATTATCAGTGAAAACAAGGGCAAACCAGAGGTGCGACTGAGCCGCAACGCAGAGGCAACGCCGCTAAACTGGTATTTTAAGCTGGAAAATGTGAGCAAAAACGGCCGTGAGCGGCGTTTATCACGCAACAGCATCTGTCTGGCAACAGAAATAGCACAAGGGGATGGGCGCGTGGTCGTCTATGCCTATATGTCGGAAAAAGAGGCGGCGGCGTGGACGGAAAGCTTCACTGAAATCAACCCGCGCAACTTGCCCAACGAAAAAAGAAGCCGCTTTACTGCTCCAAAAGCACGCACCATTCCGGTGGAGTTGTTGAGAGGGAAAAACGGCCGTTATTGGTTAGCAGAACGCCATCGCTGGCAGACAGGGATGGAATTAACGAACAAAGATTTTGAAACATTTATGAAGGAGAGTAGCAAGTAACAAGTTGCAAGTGGGCAAGTAACATCACTTGCCACTTGCAACTTGCCACTTGTTACTCCGAAAGGAGACCCACACCATGTTTGATTTTATCACTGAAGAACACCGCGAAATTCAACAATTAGCCCGTGAATTCGCCCAAAAATCCATCGCCCCCATCGCCGAACACCACGACGAGACGGGCGACTTTCCCATTGACACCATCCGCCAAATGGGGCAGATGGGATTCATGGGCATTGAAGTGCCAGAAGAGTACGGCGGGGTGGGGATGGATACGTTGGCGTATTCATTGGCTCTCACCGAGATTTGCAAAGTCGATGCCAGTCACGGCACCGTCATGTCGGTCAACAACTCCCTGTTCTGTCATGGGATTTTGAAATTCGGCACCGAAGAGCAGAAGCATAACTACGTCAACGCCATCGCCACCGGCGAAAAACTGGGCGCGTACAGCTTGACGGAACCGATGAGCGGCAGTGATGCGGGCAATATGAAAAGCACGGCCGTTTTGAACGAAGCGGGTACACATTATGTCATAAACGGCCGTAAATCATGGGTCACATCCGCCCCCTACGCCGACATCATCGTGCTGTTTGTGATGACTGATGTGGAGAAAAAACACAAAGGGGTGACGGCGTTCATCATCGAAACCGATCAGCCTGGCTTTGAGCGTGGCAAAAAAGAGCCAAAACTCGGCATCCGTGCCAGTGCAACCAGCGAGATTATGTTTGAGAATTACCTCTGCCCCGTCGAAAATCGGCTGGGTGAAGAAGGGCAAGGGTTCAAAATTGCGATGACGGTGTTGGACGCGGGACGGATCGGTATCGCATCGCAAGCGTTGGGCATTGCCGACGCAGCATTGGAAGCGAGCATCGCTTACGCGCAAGAGCGGGAAGCGTTCGGCCAAAAAATCGGCAATTTCCAAATGATTCAGCAAAAGTTAGCCGACATGAAAACACGGGTGGAAGCCAGCCGCTTGCTGATTTATCAAGCGTGTTTGGCAAAAGCAGCTTCCAAGAAAACGGGCAGCCGTTATTCATTGGAAGCGAGCATGGCGAAATTATTCGCCAGCGAATCGGCGATGTGGGTGACGACACAGGCGATCCAGATTCATGGCGGGATGGGCTACAGCAAGGAAATGCCGCTGGAACGGTACTTCCGTGATGCGAAGATTACGGAAATCTACGAAGGCACGAGTGAAATTCAACGCATGGTCATTGCCCGGAGTTTGACGGGATTGCGGTAGGAAAACAATTAACAGTTAACAATTAACAATTAACAATTAACAAAAAAGCAGAGCTTGCGCTCTGCTTTTTTTGATCGTATCGCTTGTAAGTGCGATGCACCTTGAAGGTGCAACGCACTCACGCGGCGGCGCGTTCCAGATTTAAGGCCAGCAATCGTTCCAGAATTTGCTCATCGGTGAGGGTGTGCGGCCAACCGTAAGCGTCCAGCACGGCGTTGTCCAGCCCGATGTGAATGTCGTCCAACGCTTCAATTTCGGTGATGGTGACGGCTTTGCGGGTTGTTTTGTCGAAGGCGGCTTGGTCGAACAGTACCGCAGACCTGACAGGTTCGGAACGACCTGCGGTCGCTCCGAACCTGTCAGGTCTACTCTCGCGGTAATAGACAAGCCCATTGTACAAGTTGGTGAGTGTGCG
>CAYSDT010000267.1:0-4775 GCA_964429835.1 uncultured Ardenticatenaceae bacterium
GCGGCGAAGGGGATGGAACCGACCCATTTGATGTGGATCGGTTGTTAATGATTGGATTAGTAACGGCCGTTTTAGCCCATTACGCCGAAATTCACTTCGGTATCGCCATCGCCGCCACCCGCCTGCACTTTTTCGCCTACGTCGGCTTGATGTATGTGATTGGGTACAGGTTGGCACAGAAAAAAGAGGTTGTAGCCGAAGAAGTAGACGCGCCCGTCAAGGTTCGTCGCGTCCGTCGCCCCATCGGCAGCGGACAAAGCGGACAATGGGGCATTGTTTTGGTTTACACCTTCATGCTTGCGCTCATCGTCGGCATCATGGGTTACGAATTTACAACGTACTCTCTCCCCCCCGACAAAGTAATCCAATCCGCCGCCGATTTGACCAGCGGCGATATTTTCCACCAATCCCTACTCGTCAATCCCTCTGATGATTTTTCCAGTTCGCCCTTCATTTTCCTGATGATCGCACTAACATGGGCGTTAGGAACCATCGTCAGCCTGAGCGAAATGGTGAAAAGCGGCGAACTCCGCTTTTCAATGGGCGATGGCAGCAGCAAGCCGGCAGGTCGCCGCCATTTGGCCGCTGGCCTGTTCATCTTGATCGCAATCATGGGCATTGGCATTCGTTTCTTGCCCAATGATAACGCCGACTTATTCTCGATGACGCGCTTGTTGGCGCAAAGTTTACTACTGGTTTTTGGTGCGATTGCCGCATTAACGGCCGTTCAACTGTATCGCAATGATGAATCAGCCGCAGGCATGGGCGGCGTGGTCGCCACCATCGGCCTGCTGGCCGCTTTGCCCGCTCTCATCGCTGGCGGCGGACTTGTCGCCTTCGGGTTGGGGTTGCTTTCAGCCGCCGCGCTTTACCTGCTATGGGAAAAATCGTGGAGCAACAGCTTGCTCCCAGCCGCTGTGATGGGGGGCGGGTCGTTGCTAATCGGTTTGGCGTACACTTACACCCACGCCTCCATCTTGCGCGGCACAATTTTATTCCAACCACCAGTCGGCGTAACCGATCAACTTGAATTACGCATTTTAGAAGCGTTATCATCAACCGCATTATTGACGATGTTCTACGTTTTTGTCTTTGCATTGATGTTTGCGATGGCTTTTGCATTAGCCAGCGGCGGCAAAACAGAGCGCAAACAAACGATGGGGTCGGTGGCTGGTTATGTCACCCTCGTCGTCCTATTCTTCCTCACATTCTGGGCAATTTCGCAAACCAATCTGCGCGTCATTCACGCTGATATGGTGTACAAACGCGCCAAACCATTCGATGGGCAACGGGAATGGGACGTTGCCATCGCCATCTACGAAGAGGCGTTGAATTTGGCACCCAATGAAGATTTCTACGAACTGTTCTTGGGACGGGCGATGCTGGAAGCGGCAACGGCCGCTGAAGATATTCCCGCGCAAGAAGTCTATCTGGCAAGGGCGGAGGAACGGCTCATCGGAGCGCAAGATGTGAACCCGCTTAACACCGATCATACCGCTAATTTGGCGCGACTGAATACACGATGGTTGCAACTGCTGACCGATCCCGCCGAACAAGCGGAACGATTGACGTTAGCTGAAAAGTATTATCAAGATGCGCTGAAACTCAGCCCGCAAAACTCCGTTATTCGCAACGAATACGCCCGTTTGGCATTCGATTTAATGCGTGATTGCGACTTATCTTTGGAACTGTACGCCGATTCGATAGAGATCGATCCGTTCTACGAAGCGACGTATCTTGGCTACGCTGACACCCTTATCGCTTGCGCGGCGGAAATGGAAGGGGATGAAAAAACGGCCGTTTACACCGATGCCGTCGCCGCATTAACAACGGGCTTGGAACTATCACCCAAAAATATCCGCGCATGGCAGCAATTGGGGCAAATTCAGCAAGAATTAGGCGATCACGAGGACGCATTAGCTTCGTTCGAGGAAGCCATCACCCGTGACGAGCGTGGGCAACTGGAAACATGGCGACTTCTGTACATCATGGCAATTTCGCACCGCGCATTGGGCGATGATGACAGTGCCATTGACTCTGCACGTCAATCGCTGGAGCAAGCTCCAGAAGAGTATCGTCCTCAAATCCAGCAATATATCTCCGAACTAACGGGCGAGGCGATTCCACAACCTATACAACCAGAACCTGTGCCTGCACCAGCAAATGACGGGGTGGAGCTTGACGGCGAACGGCCGTTAGCATCCATCCCCCCCGCTGACCGTATCGACATCTACAACGAATACCCGCCGATGGTCATCGATCCCAGTAAGCAGTACGAAGCGGTCATCACCACCGATAACGGCGAAATACGACTGGAACTTTTCCCCGAAGCCGCGCCGTTGACGGTCAATAGCTTCGTATTCCTCGCATCACAGGGATACTTTGATGGAATCAGTTTCCATCGTGTTTTAGAAGGATTTATGGCACAAGGCGGCGACCCTTCTGGTACAGGCATGGGCGGGCCAGGCTACCAATTCGCCAACGAAACCGACTCTGGCCTGACCTTTGACAAGCCTGGCGTGTTGGCGATGGCAAATGCCGGGCCAGACACAAATGGCAGTCAATTCTTCATCACTTTCCAACCCACACCGCAACTAGACGGCGGCTACACGATATTTGGTGAACTAATCGAAGGCGAAGAGGTGCTAAACAGCATCACCTTCCGCGACCCAAACCGCTCCCCCGATTTTGAAGGGGACACCATCCAGCGGATTGATATCATAGAGAAGTAGCAAGTGAGCAAGTGGCAAGCAGCAAGTAATATACTTGCCACTTGCCACTTGCCACTTGCACCTTGCCCAATGTCCTTTCTTCTCATCTTCCTATTCTCACTGTTAATCACAGGTTTTGGCACGCCGCTGGTGCGACGGGCGGCCATCTATCTTGGTTTTGTGGACGCGCCCGCAAAGCGCAAACTGCACAGCGAACCGATGCCGTTGATGGGCGGATTGGCGATTTTTGGCGGGGCATTCATCGTCATGTTGATAGTCGCGCCGGGATTGCCAAACTCGGTGGCGGGGGTGTTATTGGCAGGAACGGCCGTTGCTCTCACAGGTCTCATTGATGATCGGCGCGGCTTGCCCGCGTGGGCAAAACTCGCTGCCCAAGCTCTCGCCGTCGTCATCTTGGTCTATTACGACATTCAGGTCAGCCTCCCCGTCCCCGAACCGATTAACTACCTCATCACCTTCATTTGGCTGGCGGGCATCAGCAACGCCATCAATTTTTTGGACAATATGGATGGGTTGAGCGCGGGCATCAGCGCGGTCGCTTCCTCGTTTATTTTGTTGATGGGATTGGCAAATGGGCAACTGTTGGTTTCGGCCTTGTCAGCGGCCGTTTTAGGAGCAACACTCGGCTTTTTACGGTACAACTTCAAACCTGCCCAAATTTTTATGGGTGATGTTGGCTCTCTTTTTCTAGGCTTTGTGCTGGCCGTACTCGGCTTGCAATTGACATTCCCCGAAAGTCAAAATGTCGTCACTTGGATGATTCCAATCCTGATTTTAGGCGTTCCCATTTTTGATATGACGCTGGTCGTTATTTCGCGCATTCGGCGCGGAGTCAGCCCCAATACGGCCGGCAAAGACCATACCAGCCATCGCTTGGTGGATCGCGGATTCAGTCAACGGGAAGCGGTGCTGATTTTGTATTTGATGGGCGGCGTGTTTGGCATGATTGCGTTGTACATGACGCAAGCGTCGCTTGTGGAAGCGTATGTGATGGCGGGATTAACGGCCGTTACCGCCATCTATCTCATTTGGAAATTAGAACAGGATCGATGAATTAGCGTAACATCTCAATAACTTGGGGTAAAGACCTGACAGGTTTCACTAACGCCTTTTGTTTTACACGAGTATCGCAAAAAACCTGTCAGGTCTCCCCGAAACATTGAGAAGATACGAATTAGCTTAACGCTGATAAAAATTCTATTGCTTACGACGGTGACGCGCCACCAGAAGCCCCTCGGTTGAGTATAAAATCAACGCCAGCCAGATGATGCTAAAGCCAACAACCCGTGCGCCTGTGAACAGTTCACCGAACACAAATACACCAATCAACAGTTGAATCGTGGGGGCGATGTATTGCAACAGCCCCATCGTCGTCAACGGTAATAGGCGTGCGCCATACGAAAACAGCGTCAGCGGAACGGCCGTTACCATCCCCGAAAACAGAATCAAAAGCGTGATCGTCCAGCCATCATTAATAAAATGGCCGCCGCCATTCATCGCCTGATAGATCAAATAGAGGACAGCGGCGGGCAAAAGGAACAACATTTCCATCGTCAACCCTTCCATCGCCTCCAAAACGGCCGTTTTTCGCAACAATCCATAAAACCCAAACGAAAACGCCAGCGTCAGCGCAATCCACGGCAATGCGCCGTAGCTGAACGTCAGATACAGCACACCGACCGCTGCTAACGCAACCGCCGCCCATTGCCCATTCCGCAGTCGCTCACCCAAGAAAAGTGTGCCGAGCAGCACGTTGAACAACGGGTTGATGAAGTAGCCCAGACTGGTTTCGATGATGTAGCCGGCATTGACCGCCCAAATGTAGGTAAGCCAGTTGATTGAGAGCAAAACGGCCGTTAATCCAAATAACGCCGCCCGTCGCGGATTCTCGCGCAGCAGTGCCACCCACTCCCATCGTTTCCGCACCAGCAACGCGCCGCCCAAAAACAGCAACGACCACACCACCCGATTCGCCAGCAGTTCGATGGCGGGAACACCATGCAGGGATTTCCAAAAAACGGGCAAAAATCCCCATGCAAAATA
>CAYSDT010000268.1:0-4766 GCA_964429835.1 uncultured Ardenticatenaceae bacterium
TGTGTAGATTTCATCCGCCTCTGTTGCTGGTAATGTTTTATCGCCATGCTTACGTTCAAGCGGACGCACAACTTCAGCTTTATACTGGCTTGGCGTTTTCCCCTTAACTGAGGTTCGTTCTGGAATTTTTCCCACAGAGGGGGAGCGCATACCGCACCTGGACGTTATAGCTGAAATTTTATATTCCGCCCATGTATGAGCCGCCCCAGCGGGGCGGCTCTACGAGCGTGATCTTCATCCGTTGCTACAATATGGGCATGAATGTGCGTTTAACCGACCAGCAACAACTTACCATCTCATTCCCACGCTCTGCGTGGGGATGCAGACTGGACGCTCTGCGTCCCACCAGACGCAGAGCGTGGAAAGAGGGGGCTGAAACGTGCGTTTAACCGACCAGCAACAGATTGTTGTCAACCATAATCATGGGCCAGCCCTTGTTTTTGCGGTGGCTGGCGCGGGCAAAACGACGGCGATGGTGCATCGCATCGAGCGGCTTGTGCGCGAAAAGGTGTTTGCCCCTGAGCAGATTTTGGCGACCTCGTTTGGTCGCGCCAATGTGACCGATCTAAAGCGTGAACTGCGGCGATGGCATTATTGCGCTGATGTAGACGGCCGTACCCTCCACTCTCTTGGCCGCGATATTATTTTGTATGCACAAAAACACGGATATTTACGCGACCTCAAAGTGAATGGAGAGCGCGGCGAAAGTGTGGAGCAAACGCTGCTCAATTTCACGCTGGCGGAGGCGTATCGGCGTAATGTGCCGTATAAAAAAGAGTTAGACACTCTCGACCGACAAGATTTCCTCTCTTACGTTGGGTATTGCAAGGGCAATCTATATTATGCCGATTTGCGCCGTGCAAAATTGCCTGATGCAGCGATGAAATTAGCAAAAAAAGCGCAACCGCCGCCAGGTGAATTGGGCTGGTATCTTGACCTGTATCAATTGATGGAGCAGGTGCGGTTGAAGAGTGGCTTCGTCACCTTTGATGATATGCTGCTGACGGGATGGGAATGTTTGGTGCGTTACCCTGAGTTGCAAACGGCCGTTAAAAAGCGGTACGCCTGCATCATCGTAGATGAATATCAGGACATCAATCTGGTGCAGTCGGCCATACTGGACATCCTCAGCGAAACCCATCGCAACCTGATGGCGATTGGGGACGACGACCAGACCATCTACGAATGGCGCGGGGCTGATCCGCGCTTTATTTTGGATTTTGGCAAGCAGTATGGGGTGGAACCGTATCTCATCACCGATAATTTTCGTTGCCCAGCCGCGCCGTTGGCGTTGGCGAACGCGGTCATCGCCCATAACAAGCGGCGGTCGGCGAAGCGGTTGCAATTGACGAAGGGGTTTGGGGGAAAAACGGCCGTTTACGCCGACAAAACCATCCCATCCATGAGCAAGCACATCATCAAAAATATCCTCGAATTGAAGCAAACAGGAACACCGTTGCACGACATCGCCGTGCTGGTGCGGCTGAACGCGCAAACGCCGCACATCGAGCAAGAACTCATCACCCACAAAATTCCATACCGCGTCAGCAAACCATTTTACGAACGATGGGAAATCCAGACGTTGATTCATTATGGGCGCGTGGCGTGGCTGAATAATGCGATTGCCGATGGAAAACGGCCGTTGACAAACACGGCGACGCGGCGCAAGTTTGAGGAGTCATGGCGTGGCATCGTCAATCGCCCCAAGCGGTATATTTCACGCGATATGCGTGAAAAAATATATAAATTATTGATCCGGCAACCCTTAACCATCAGCGATGCCATCACCCAAACCGCGCTTGGGCTTGCTGAATGGCAAGCTGAGCCACTCGATTTTTTGGCCGAAGATATTGAATGGCTGGCCGAGCGATTGGACGAACCTGCCAGTAAAACGCTCGACGCGCTCGACAGGCGGCTGGGGTATCGGGAATTTTTGCGCGAAAGCAGCGGCTTTCCGCAGACGGGCGAAGGTCGCGCCGCCAGTGTCACCGCCTTCATCCAATACGCCCGCGATAAAGGGACGGTTCTCGAATTTATGCAGCACATCCAGCAGTTGGCAACCCAAAAAGCGGGGCGGGCGATGGCGGCCGATACGGTCACGCTCTCGACCATTCATCAATCAAAAGGGCTGGAATGGCCGGTGGTCATCATCCCCCAATGCAATCAGGATATTTTGCCGTTTCAAGTGTCGCGGGCGGGCGATGTGGAAGAGGAGCGGCGGCTGTTTTATGTCGCTTTGACGCGCACCAAGCGGGATTTACACCTGCATTATGTCAAGAACGAACCGCCATCCCCCTTTTTAGCGGAGGCGGCGTGGAAGCGGACGCTGCCTGCTTTGGAAAAGCTGCGGGAGTTGCTGGAAAAATCGCCTGAAGGATGGACGGATGATGAGGTGCAGTTTTTGGTGGGGAAAACGGCCGTTTTGCATTTACAACGCTACTTCACGACTTGGCATCAATCTGATAGGGAAGCGATTGGGCGACGGGTGGTTGCGTGGTTGGAGGAGAATGGGGGAAAAACGGCCGTTGATGCGGCGTGGTGGCGTGAGATGGGAATTAAATGATGGATCCCCGCCATCACTGCTCAAGAATGTTCCATTCTTCGCTGATTTCTACACATTTCACGCAGTGCATGGAACGAGCAGAAAAAAAAGCAGCGCATAATGCGCTGCTTTTCGTTTTAAGTTTTCAGTTGGCTGTTGACTGTTTCTTTTCTCTCTAGCTCAATTCCCTCACATTCCCCATCGGGGCAACGTCATAACCAGGAAGGTTGGAAACGGCCGTTTTAAACCCACCATCATGCAATAAATCCAATAAGGGGCGCAACAGCTCACCCTCATAATGCGCTTTGGGGATGACAAGCTCGTACTGCTCATGCGCCAGCGGCACAAAGTCCAGTTCCAACGCCCGCGCCGCCGCCCGAATGCCCAACCCCGCATCCGCCACGCCCGACGCAATCGCCGCCGCCACTGCCAGATGGGTGTACTCTTCCCGCTCATAACCGCGCATCATTTCAGGAGCGATGGCTACCTTGTCCAACTCATAATCGAGCAAAACCCGCGTGCCAGCTCCCCGTTGCCGATTCACAAATTGCACATCACGGTTAGCCGCGTCACCCCATCCCGCCAGCCCTTTCGGGTTGCCCACAGGCACAATCCACCCCTGCTCGCGCCCGACCAGCGTCACCAGCACCACGTCCTGATTGGGCAGATAACGCTGTACATAACTGTCGTTGTACACGCCCGTTTCGGGGTCAAGCAGATGGCTGCCGCCCAGATGGGATTCGCCGCGTCGCAACGCAACAAGCCCGCCCAAACTGCCGACATTAGCCGACATCAGTCGCCAGCCACCTTCGCGCTCGGCTAAGAATTGCGCCAATAAATCCAACGTCAAATCGTGGCTGCCGATGGCGACGATGGTTTTGTCAATCTCGCGTGGCGTGCGGTACAAATGGACGTTGACCGCCGCGCCCATCTCCGCCCCTTCGCTGAATCGCGGAATGCGGACGATGCCATCGGCGCGTACCAACGACGTAATCACCCCCGCGCCGCGACTGATGGGCGTTGCCATCACCTTGCCGCCGACGTTGCCGACCGCCACGCGCACATAATCGTCGTCGCCCGTGTGCGAATTGAGTTTGCGCGTCAATGTCGCTTGCATGATGGGGGCTTCGTAGGCGGGTTGCCCGCGCCACTGCGCCAGCACGGGTTCGACAAACATCTCGCCCGTCAACGCCGCGCTCACGGGGTAGCCCGGCACGCCGATTATGGGTGTGGGAGCAGGGGAGATGAGGGGCAGGGGAGATGGGGAGATTTGCCGCTCTTTCTCCCCCGCTCCCCCGCTCCCCTGCTCCCCTGCTTCCTCAATCATGCCGAAAATGACGGGGTGTCCCGGCCGCACGGCGATCCCGTGAATGAGCAATGTACCGAGTGCTTGCACGACGTGGGCGGTGTAATCTTCGCTTCCTGCGGATGATCCAGCGTTGATGAGGATGAGGTCGTGGTCGAGGGCTGCTTGGGAAACGGCCGTTTTTATCGCCTCTAAATTATCCTGCACAGCAGGAAAACGGGTCGGTATGCCGCCCCAATTTTCAATCTGTGCCGCCATCACAAGGCTGTTGTACTCAATAATCTGGCCGGGTTTGAGAGGGTTGGAAACGGCCGTTTCCGCCGAAATCAACTCCGAACCCGTCGGAATAATCGCCACGCGAGGCCGCCTGTAAACCTCCACAACCGCGTGTCCAGAACCAGCCATCGCCCCCAAATCCACCGCACGGATGGTGTGATTGGCGGGCAGCACCAATTCGGTCGCTACCATATCCTCGCCCATTGGCCGCACATGATGCCACGGCGGCAGTGCGGCACGAATTTCTAATCCAGAACGGCCGTTAGGCAAAGTCACAGGTTGCGTATGTTCAATCATCACCACCGCGTTTGCCCATGCGGGCAGTGCATGTCCCGTGTTCACCGCCTTCGCGGGACGGATGGCATCAGCCGCCTCCGCATCTTCCGTGATCAAGGTGAGTTGTACGGGATGCGTTTCCATCGCCCCGTGCGTGTCTTGGGCGCGAACGGCAAACCCATCCATCGCCGCCGCGTGGTAATGGGGCGACGAAAATTTTGCCCAGATGGGTGCTGCTGTAACACGGCCGTTTGCGACGGTGACGGGTATCGTTTCACTCGGCAACGGCTGCCATAAGCCAGCGTCGGCAAGGGCTTGGGCAAAAACCTCTTTTGCCTGATCCATCGGAATATCTTCAAGGTAAAT
>CAYSDT010000269.1:0-4754 GCA_964429835.1 uncultured Ardenticatenaceae bacterium
GCGTTTGCACTGGCGAAAAAGTAATCCAGTCGCCAGCCCACATTCCGCGCCCGCTGCCCGCGCATGTACGACCACCACGAGTACGCCCCCTCTTCATCGGGATAGAAATGACGGAATGTGTCCACATATCCTTGCGCCATAATTTCATCAATCCACGCCCGTTCTTGGGGCAAAAAGCCAGTTGAATTTTTGTTTTGCTTGGGTCGCGCCAAATCAATGGGGCGATGGGAAGTGTTGACATCACCGCAAAACAGTACCCGCTTGCCGTCAGCGACAAAGGCGTTGCATTGCTCTAAAAACGCTTGCTTGTACGCCATTTTGTACGGCACACGCAGATGATCACGACGGCCGTTTGGGAAATAAGCCCCCATCAGCACAAAATCAGCATATTCGGCAATGATGGTGCGCCCTTCACGGTCGAACTCCTCAATGCCCAGCCCGATTCGGATCGAAAGCGGCTCCGTCTTGCTGTACAGGGCAACGCCGCTGTACCCTTTCTTCTCCGCCCACGCCCAATAGGTGTGATAGCCGTCGGGCTGGCGCAGTTCAGCGTCGAGTTGGTCGGGATGGCATTTGGTTTCTTGAATGCAGAGGATGTCGGGGGAAACGGCCGTTAGCCACTCCAAAAATCCCTTACGATGCGCTGCTCGCACCCCGTTCACATTCCACGAGTATAAACTTAACATAGATTGCCCCTGTCACTCCGCTCGTAAATCGTTAAATAATTTCATCAGCACGCCGTTGTCATGTCCTTGCAATGGTGTGCCGTGTCCGCAGGCGATAATCGTGGGGGTGAGTGCTAACAGATTGATGGCTGATTGGTCGGCGGCTTTTTCGTCGGCGGTGATGAGGGAGGGGGTTCGGCTCAAACGGCCGTTCCACATATTCAACGCATCCCCCGCAAAAAGCACGCCCGTCGTCGGGCTGTAAAAGGAGAGATGGTCGTCCGTGTGGCCGGGCGTGGCGATGGCTTGCAAGCCGCCTAAAACGGGGATGGATTCCCCGATTTGCACGGTGGTGATGGTTTCCACCGCCTCATACCGATTGACGGGGGATAATATCCATGACAGTAGTCGCGGCAAATGTTTGGGTGTGGTGGCACTTTGAAGATAAACGGCCGTTTTCTTCCCAGCAATCACCATCGCCCCCGTTGCCGCCCGAATCGCCTCCGCACTGCCCGCATGATCCCAATCTGCATGGGTGATGACGATGCGCTTCACATCGGCTGGCTGGTAGCCCAAATCAGCAACGACAGCCATCACCCGCTTCAACGAATTGGGCTTGCCACTGTCAATCAACGTTAGCCCGTCATCATCAATGCACAGGTACAGATTGCTGTAGCCGCTGTTGACCCAATATAAATTGGGCAGTAATTTAGTCGCCATTCTGTTTTTTTGTATTGGTCAAAGGTCACTCAACTTGGGCATGGCAACACCATGCCCCTACCATAAGCACTCATGTACGGGCTTGGCGTTGCCAAGCCCCACACCGGCGGACTATGCCTCTTCCGCCTCTTCAACGGCGCGTTCACCCGCTTTTGCATCCAGCGCAGCCCGTACCGCTTCATAATCTTCTTTAGAGAGGTTTTGCGGATTTTGCTTTTGTTTCAGGAAACCGCGCACCTTTTTGAAGTGCATGGCAGGAACGGCCGCTTTTTTCAAATCCAACTGGTCAACCCCTTTGGTGGTAAACACAATCATCGGGGCGATGGGGATCTCTTCCACATCTGGCGCGTTTTCATTCAAAAATGCAGCGACAGATTGCACCATCTTCTCGATCTCAGCATCAGGTTTGCCAATCCCTTCCTGCCCGAAATACTTCCGCATCCCGACCCCGTGCTGTATCCATTTGCCATCGCTATTGACCACAATCTCCCCGCCTTGATATTTGGCGTTGATGACGATGAGGCCGTAGGGCATGAGCAAAATGTGGGGGGCGGGGAGGATGTAATGATAAAAACGGCCGTTTTTCGCCACCTTCTTAAACGTATCATCCAACACCTCATCGGGGCGCGGTTCTCGCACATACCGATGGGATAAATACATACCCACCTGTGAAATCATCCAGCCGCCAGACAGTGCCAGCAGTTGATAAAATAGCAACGCTTGCGTGTTCGCAAACGTACCTTCAGGGAAAAAGGCGAGGGCAAACCCGCCTAACAGTGCCGCCATACCCAAAAAGCTGGTGTAACGGCCAATCGTCGCCATGTGGCGCATTCGTTTTTCGTCTCGTATTACAATCATAGTTTTTTAGAGTAGCAGGTGGCAAGTAGGCAAGTCTTACTCGCCACTTGTCACTTGCTACTTGCTCACTTGCCACTTCTTAACAACCAAACACGCATTCTGTCCGCCCAATCCGAAGGAATTGGACAACACCGTGTCCACTTTGGCGGCGCGGGGCGCGTTTGGTACATAATCTAAATCACATTCAGGATCAGGGTTTTCATAATTATAGGTTGCGGGAATGAGGTCGTTGATGAGGGTGTAAATCGAGAAAATCGCTTCGATTGCGCCCGTTGCGCCCATCATATGCCCCGTCATGGATTTGCTGCTGCTGACAGGAATTTGATACGCCCGTTTACCAAAGAGCGACTTAATCGCCATCGTTTCCGTCAAATCGTTCATTTGGGTGGATGTGCCGTGCGCGTTGATGTAATCAAGCCCATCGAGCGGCACATTGGCATCTTCCAACGCCCAGCGCATGGCACGGACTGCACCAGCCGCGTCTGGGGATTGAGCAGCCATGTGGTACGCATCCGATGAGGAGGCGTGGCCTCCGAATTCAGCATAAATATGCACCCCACGGGCGATGGCGTGGTCTAATCGCTCCAATATAACCACGCCCGCCCCTTCGCTGACGACGAATCCTTCGCGGTCTTTGTTAAAGGGGCGCATGGCGCGGGTTGGATCGTCGTTATAGTTGGATGCTAATCCACCCATACGGCCGAATCCAGCGATGGCCGCCTCGTGAACCAACCCTTCTGTGCCGCCCGCAATCACGATGTCGGCCGAGCCGCGTCGTATAAATTCGGCCGCCTCACCAATGGATTGTGTACCCGTCGCACAAGCGGCAACGACGGTGCTGATTGGCCCTGTTGAACCAGCCATCAAACTGACTTGGTGACAGGACATATTGGCTAAAAAGGCGGGCATGGAGAAGGGGCTGACGCGCTTGTACCCTTTGGTACGCAGGTTGACCATGTTATTGTCGCCCCATTCAAAGCCGCCTACGCCCGTGCCGATGAGCGTGCCTGTGCGTTCGGGATTGGGTAAGCCATCAGCCAATCCTGAGTCGGTCAACGCCATGCTGGCGGCGGCGACGGCAAGATGGGAGGCACGCGACATGCGCCGTGCGTCCTTGAAATCCATGTAATCTTTGGGGTCAAAGTTCTTGACTTCGCCCGCAATTTTGACGGGGACGCGATGGGTGTCGAATTGGGTAATGGTGCCGATACCAGAACGGCCGTTAATCAACGCATCCCAACTGTCATCGGCCGTATGTCCCAATGGGCTGATCATGCCAATTCCAGTAACAACAATACGCGGTCGCCCGCGATGGTCTAAAAATTTATTCATAAGATAAAAAGATAGAGGATAGAGGTAGAGGGGGAGTTGTGTTTAACAACTTATGTTCGTCAATACGAACGTCTCTATCTCTATCTCTGTACTCTGTCTGTCATGCCAAGCCATCACGGATGGCATCAACGATTTTATGTTCAACGGCAAGTCGCGCCTTGTCGATGGCTTGCCAGATGGCACGTTCAGATGAACCGCCATGCGCGATGACGACGACACCATTCACACCCAATAGCGGTACGCCGCCTACCACATCGGCGTTGGCATCGTCGGCGACGGCTTTGAACGCATTGCGGGCGAAGAGTGCGCCGACGGTGGCACGTTTGGATGCGTCAATCTCTTCTCGCAATCGATCTTTGATGTAGCTGGCAATCGCTTCCGATGCTTTGATGATGATATTGCCCGTAAAGCCATCGGTGACGGCAACTTCAACATCGCCGTTGGCAAAATCTTTGGGTTCAATGTTGCCAACAAAGTTGAGGTCACTCGCTTTCAGCAATTCATGCGCTTCACGGATGAGGGCATTGCCTTTGCCTTCCTCTGACCCATTGGACATGAGGCCGACGCGGGGGTTGGGTATGCCAGCAACGCGCTCGATGTACAGACTGCCCATGATGCCAAATTGGAGCAGTTGCTCAGGGCGGCAATCTGCGTTTGCGCCGCCATCAATGAGAAACGGCCGTGTTTTGATTGGAAATACTGCGCCCAGTGCCGGCCGTTTTACGCCTGGAATTCTGCCCAGCCCCACGCGGCGCAACATGGCGATACCCATCGCTGCCCCCGTGTTGCCAGCGGTCACAAAAGCGTCCGCTTCACCATTGCGTACCATGCGTATGCCGACATGGATGGATGATTCTGGCTTGCCTTTGATCACTTCCGATGGTTTGTCGGTCATGCTGATTTCTTCAGCGGCGTGGCGGATGTTGATGTCAAGGCCGGCAACGTCGTGCTTGCTCAATTCGTCAGCGATTCGGGGTTCGTCCCCGATTAGAATAAGGGTGATGTCTTTATGCTCACGAGCGGCAAGCACACTGCCTGCTACATCGGGAACGGGGCGACCATCACTGCCCATTGCGTCTACTGCGATTATTGTCATAGGGGGAAGTTTATCATAATATGGGGGGATGGTAACATCTCAATAACTTGGGGTAAAGACCTGACAGGTTTCACCAAGACCTC
>CAYSDT010000270.1:0-2180 GCA_964429835.1 uncultured Ardenticatenaceae bacterium
TCATTGTAGGTCAAACTGCCCTGCCCTCCCTCTGGCGAATAGTGGAAATTGGGGGCGACAAATGGCGGTTCTTTTGTGCTGTCACATCATACAAATGATGTATGTGGATTTACGATATTTGCCCGACGCACAACTATCAGGAAAAAAGTAGAATGGGGGATGAAATTTATCTCATTGCGTGTCGTTGTCGTTGGTGAAAACGGCCGTTTCGCGCAACAGAAGGAGTTTACAAGGATGACCTTATCCAAATCTACAATTAAACAAAAACTTATTGGAAAGCCATTTCCAACCTATCAAGACGCACACGAGCGGCTGGACAAAACACGCGCCCTCGCTGTTTTTGCATCTGACCCCATCAGTAGTAATGCGTATGCCACCGAAGCGATTATGAGCGTGCTGGTTCTTATGGGCGCGGGCGCATTACGGCTGACGCTGCCGCTGGCAATGGCAGTGGTGGGATTGGTCTTACTGGTCATATTCAGTTATATCCAAACTATTTTGCACTATCCCGATGGCGGCGGTGCATATACGGTCACAAAGGACAATTTGGGAAGAATGCCCTCCCTATTTGCCGCCTCTGCCCTGTTGATTGATTATATTTTGACCGTCTCCGTTTCGGTGTCGGCTGGTATTCGTGCCATTACATCGGCCGTGCCTTTATTACGGCCGTACAGCATTCCGCTCGCCTTGTTAGCCATCGTTTTATTGACATGGATCAACCTGCGCGGTGTGCGCGAAAGCGGCACGATATTTGCCATTCCGACCTACCTTTTTGTTACAGGGGTGTTAATCACGGTTGGCATTGGTCTTGTCCGCCTGACTGGAGTTGGCGCAGAAATGGTCGCACCGCCAGCAGAAGAAATCGTTCCCGTTGTGCAAAATGCAAGTACCTTTTTATTCTTTTGGCTACTGTTGCGGGCGTTTGCGGCTGGCTGTACTGCTTTAACGGGCATCGAAGCAATCAGCAATGGCGTACAGGCATTTAAGTCGCCAGAATCCAAGAATGCGGCCAAAACGATGGTCATCATGGGCGTTATTGCCATGTCGCTTTTTGTTGGCATCACTTATGTAGCAACACATTTGCACTTGATCCCATCAGAGCATGAAACGATTTTGTCACAAATGACGCGAACGGTGACGGCTGGCGTACCTGGCGGTACTTTTCTATATTATTGGGTACAACTGTTTACGATGCTCATTTTGATTTTGGCTGCCAATACAGGCTATCAGGATTTTCCACGATTGAGTTCATTTTTGGCAAAAGATGGGTACATGCCGCGCTGGATGCAAAATCGGGGCGACCGATTGGTCTACAATGGCGGCATTATCACATTGGCGATCATTGCATCAATTGTGGTCATCATTTTTCGGGCAGATGAAATTGCAATGCTGCCATTATACGCGCTGGGCGTGATGTTGAGCTTTAGTTTGTCTCAGCTTGGCATGTTTAAGCTGATGGGACGCATCGCCCATCTGAAGCCGGGCGAAACGTTGAAAACGATGGTGACGACTGTCCATTATGAAAAAGGAACGTGGTGGAAGCGCGGGGTCAACGCGGTTGGTTCGCTGGTGACATTCATCGTGTTAATCATCCTTATTGCGACTAAATTTGTTGAGGGGGCGTGGGTTGTGGTTTTGGCAATTCCCGCATTGGTTTATATGTTTAACACCATCAATCAACATTATGCCGATGTTGCCAAGAATTTGAGTACAAAAGATTTTTCCCCCGAACAAATGCGAACCATTGCAGAGGTGGTTATTGTGCCTGTGGCGGGTATTCATCGTGGTACGTTACGGGCATTGCGATATGCGAATCGTATTTCTTCGGATGTACGGGCGATTTCAATTTGCACAAACGATGATATGGAAGCGCGTATTCAAAAACGGTGGGCTGAATTCCCCACAGTGACTGATCAAATTCAATTGATGACGATTCCGTATGAATATCGGGATATTTTAACGCCAATGGTGGATTACATTGTGCAGACTGCCCGTGAGGAACATGCGGATCAACTAATTACCGTGCTTATTCCAGAATTTGTGCCGGAAAATCAGGCGGCACAATTTTTGCATAATCAGACGGCAAACTTGTTGCGGTCACGCTTGCATCGGTATGAGAACATTGTTCTGATCGATGTGCCGTTCCATATTCGGCATGATGTATAGACCTTGAGAAAAAG
>CAYSDT010000270.1:2280-4728 GCA_964429835.1 uncultured Ardenticatenaceae bacterium
GAAAAAGAGTTGGTATAGGTGACAGTCACTGCCCATGTGATTCTGGCAGGTTGAAACTATACGGGCAGTGACAGCCACCTTGAATAAAGTGCAAAAATCAATCTCTCCACCCTCATTAACGGCCGTTTGTCCTGAGTGCGCCCAACAGGTGATCTTTGATCACGCATGGGCGATGGGGCATCTGTTGCTATGTCCGCATTGTGAAACGATATTGGCGGTGTCATCCTTGCAGCCGCTGTCGTTTGATTGGGCATTTGAAGAGCCGACTGATTTGAAAAACGGCCGTTTACGGCCGTTGCACATTTACAATCCCCATTGGCATTTCAAGACAGATGACTGATAATTGTCAGCATGAATTTATCTGCTGACGCGCTGGACATCTTTCTGCAAAAAATGCCAATGGGCATTGCCGTATTTAATACCGATTTACGTTTGCGCCAATGCAATATGTTATGGGCGCACGCTGTCGAAATGGTGATGGAAAGGCCAATCGCCACCGTTTTGCCAGGATTGCACCTGCGCGACCTGTTGCCAGAAACGGCCGTTAATCTATCCCCCTACATCGAAACCGCTTGTGCTGGAGAAACCATCGCTGCTGAAAATGTCGTTCTGCGGCATGGCGAACGTACACATTATTGGAACCTGTTTTTTTCCTCTTTGCGTGAAGATCAAGCCATCGTCGGCATTTTATTTATCGCTACCGATGTCACCGAAAAAAAGCGGGCAGAGAAGGCGGCACAAACGGCTGAACGCACCTTGCTGGCGTTAATGGACAGTTTGCCAGGCATGGCGTATCGATCTCCATTGCAAGAAACGCGGCATATGGAGTTGGTCAGCGAGGGGGCATTGGAGTTGACAGGCTACGCGCCTTCGCAATTTATTACGCCGCCGACGGCTTCTTTCGCGGCTCTTATTCACCCTGATGATCGGGATAAAACGTGGTTGATGTTAAAAACGGCCGTGCAGGAAAAACGGCCGTTTGAACTCCAATATCGCATCCGCACCGCCGACAATAATATCAAATGGGTGCGCGAACAAGGCAGTGGGCTGTTTACCCCAGACGGCGAACTGTTGGCGGTAGAAGGGTTTATTTCGGACATGACAGAGCAGGTCTTGTCGCAGCAAATTTTAGAGCGGCGCGTTGTAGACCGTACCCAAAAGCTGTCGGCTCTTTATGAAATGACGGCCATCTCGGTGGAAGAGGATGACCTGAAAATCAGCTTGAAACAAGCGTTGACATGGGCTTTAACGGCCGTTCGCGCTCAAACGGGGCTGGTACATTTGCTGGATGACAAAGCTGTCCATCTGCATTTGGCTGTGCAACAACAGTTGCCAACCACGTTGACAACAACGCTGACAACGGTTCCCGTCGATAGTTTTTGGGGGGAAGGGCTGCGAACCGAAAGCCCAATTATTCTTGATGTCACCATGCAGCCAGAAGAAGCCCCTCCCTTTTTACAACCGAACACCTTACACGTCTATGCAGGCTTACCCATCGCCGTGCGCGGGCATAAATTAGGCGTTTTACACATCTGGCGGCGGGCAAAACGGCCGTTTAGCGAAAGTGATGTTGCTCTATTGGCCGCCGCCGCCGGGCAGATGGGAACGACCATCGAAAATGCACGTCTGCACCGCGAAAACGAACGCTTGCTACTGCTTGACGAACGCAATCGGCTGGCACGCGAACTGCACGATGCCGTCACCCAATCGCTTTACAGCATGACCTTGTTTGCAGAAACAAACCGCCGCTTTGCCGACGCGGGCAATCTTGAACAAGTCACACTTTACTCGCGGCGGCTCGAAGAAACGGCGGCGCAATCGCTGAAAGAGATGCGATTACTGCTGCATAATTTACGGCCGTCTATTTTGCAATCATCTGGGTTGAGTGGCGCATTGCAACAGCGGCTTGATGCTGTTGAAAAACGGGCAGGCATTCAATCACGGTTGCTTTGTGATCGTGGTATGATTTTACTGCCATCAGTGGAAGAGATGTTGTTCCACATCGCTGAAGAAGCGTTAAATAATGCGTTGAAACATGGATTAGCAACGGCCGTTTCTGTCACCCTTTCCCAATCCGCCAATCATGTGAAGATGATTGTAGAGGATAATGGGTCTGGCTTTGATGAAACGAACTTACAAGACAGCGGCGGACTTGGCTTAACGACGATGCGTGAGCGAGCGGCATTGTTGGGCGGCTCATTAACTATCGACTCACATTCTGGAAAAACGGCCGTTGTTGTTGATCTGGATATGGATGTCATTAAAGCGGCCACCGCTTCACGAACCATGCTTGATTTATTACAGGAGTAGGGAGACCTGACAGGTTTTTTCCATGACACTTGTATAAAACAAGAGGCGTTGAGACTGGCGAATAAATTCGCGGCAACATTTGCAAAGTCGGCCTTCGCCGACTGGGTTCTAGTCGGCGAAGGCCGACTTTGCAGCCGT
>CAYSDT010000271.1:0-4721 GCA_964429835.1 uncultured Ardenticatenaceae bacterium
GTTCCATTTACGATGCTAAACTGTAAAGATGTTTTTCTTCCTTTTGAACCATGTCAGAAACGACATGGTTCAAAATGTAGAAAATTATCTTTACAACTGTTGTGGGATTGGGCGACCATAAAGTGTAAAGATCATTTTGCGTAAAATGAACCATGTCGGATTTTATTTAATCTCCAATCCTTCTCAATTCTCAATTATTATTTTCTCTCGCACTTGCCCATTCGTGTACACGGGTACGCCATTTGGCTCAATATCACGCCCGACCGCTTGGGCGATGGCTCGCATATCACGCACGAGACGGGCAAATCGTTCTGGTTTCAACGATTGACGGCCGTCTGACCACGCTTCATCTGGTTTGGGATGTACTTCCAAAATCACCCCATCTGCACCAGCGGCAACGGCCGCTTTTGATGTTGCCCCTACATATTCCCATTTACCCACCGCGTGGCTGGGATCGGCAATAATCGGCAGATGGGAAAGGTGTTTGATGACGGGGATTGCGGACACGTCAAATGTGTTGCGCGTTTCAGTTTCGTTGGCGCGAATGCCGCGCTCGCACAGCATCACATTATTGTTGCCATGACTGATGATGTACTCCGCCCCCATCAACCACTCTTCAATTGTGCCGCTGAAACTGCGTTTTAGCATGACAGGATGGCCTGATTTGCCGATGGCGTTGAGCAGGGTGTAATTTTGCATGTTGCGTGCGCCAACCTGCAAAATGTCGGCGTATTCGCACACCATCGGTACAAGGCTGGGATCCATCACTTCGGTAATGATGGGCATTCCCGTCGCTTCCCGCGCTTCGGCTAAATATCGTAAGCCTTCTTCGCCCAATCCCTGAAAAGAGTACGGTGAACTGCGCGGTTTGTACGCCCCGCCGCGCAAAATATGTGCGCCCGCTTCTTTGCAGGCATGGGCGATTTCCAACAGTTCCGTCCGCCCTTCAACGGAGCAAGGGCCGGCCATCACGACCATGTTACTGCCGCCGATGGACACATCGCCGACGTTAATAATCGTGTCTTCAGGCTTGAATTCGCGGCTTGCCCCTTTATATGGCTTGGAAATGGGCATTACTTTCTCGACCCCAATCATGCGCCCAATCTGACGCATATCAATAAAACGGCCGTCTCCGACAACGCCAATCACACTGCGATCTGCGCCAACAATGGTATGCGTTTTACAGCCAACAGCCTCAACCCGGTCAACAATCGAGGCAACATGGTCAGTTGTGGCCTCTGTTTTCATTACAATAATCATTTTTCTCCTTGGGAGTGGCGAGTATACGAGTAGCGAGTTTGCGAGTTAAGGTACTCGCCGCTCGCATACTCGCTCACTGGTTCGATGGGTGCTTGGGGCTTTTGGCCGCCAATTGCATCATCCGTTCAACTTCTTCGGCAGGGACGGGCGGTATGCTGTCTTTATCTGGGCGTAACGCCGTCGCTTCGTGCAGATAGATGTGGTTTATTTCTTGAGCAGATTTGGGTGTGTTCCAATGCAGTAAAATGCGGACGCACATGGTTAAGCCAGTCGGGACGCGGATTTCGTGACCGCAGAGCAGTGGCACATCAAACCAGCCTAATTGACGTGCGGCCGTCGCGGGATAGGTCTGGTCGAGGTCTTCGGTGGTCGTAAAATACGCACTGGCAACGTCATCGGGGTCGATGTCGTTGTGGTCAATTATGGCGTACAGCAGTTCACGGGTAGCAAGTAAAATCGCATCCTTGCTGTTTTCGGGGACGGTTGTCGCTCCGCGTACACCGCGACAAATGATGGGGGATTCAGTTTTCATAATCTTCTCCTTGAATGTAGGACAAGTTTGCAAACTTGTCTTACCGTGTAGAAACAAAAAAGGCGCGACCATGATGGCCGCGCCTTTGTGAGTTTTTCATTGTGCTTTGCTTTTATTTATAGCAAACCGACATTCTCAGCAGCAAACGGCCGTTTCGTGTTGGTATAAAAATAAAAATAGAAGCTAAAAGCGTGTTTCGTGTTCATGGCGGGCATAGTATCAGGTCAGGGGATGTGCGTCAACTGAATGGGGCGCAAAAATGACTGAAAATAAACGGCCGTTTTTGTAAAAACCCGTTAATTGTTAATTGTTCGCTGTTAATTGTTAATTGTTGACTAACCCCTTATAATCCGCCCCGTTTGATTTACATAGACAGGTGCTTTTGACAACCTTTATACCTAATACTGTCATTCCCGCGTAGGCAGGAATGACAGTCAGGAAAGCGATACATTTATGAACAATAAAGATTTTGCTTGGCTGGCTGTGATTATAGTGATCATGGCAACGGCCGTTTACATCATCCAAAACCCAACCTATCCCGTCCGTCGCGGGCTGGATTTGCAAGGTGGCTTGCAAGTCCTGCTGGAAGCCGACGTACCTCTTGACGAAGAAGTGACCGCCGAACAGATGGACACCTCCCGTCAAATTATCGATCAGCGCGTCAATGCACTCGGCGTTTCCGAGTCCCTCGTGCAAACCGAAGGCGACCGACGCATCCTCGTCGAACTGCCAGGCATTAACAACCCGGAAGACGCGCTTGCCCTCATTCAAGGGACAGCGTTGCTCGAATTCGTGGACAGCGGCTCGCAATCCATCCCTGAAGGGTATTGCATTCGCACATCGAACGACGAAGGGCCGTCGGCGTGTGAATATCTAGCCGACACCGACGACGCGGCGGCCATTACCGACCCCGCGCCCAGCTTTGAAACGGTCATGCTCGGCTCCTCCTTACGCACCGCCCACACGGAAACCGATCAGTTCGGAAAAACGTACATTACCTTTTCCTTGCAGCCCGATGCCGCTGACTTTTTTGCCGATTACACTCGCACACATCAAGGGCAATTCCTGACCATCGTCCTTGATAAGCAGGTCATTTCCAGCCCGCGCATCAGCGCAGTTATTGATGATGGACGCGGCACAATCACGGGCGACTTCACATTTGAAGAGGCCAAGATTTTTGCCACCCAATTGCGCTTCGGCAGCTTGCCCGTCCCCTTAGCCATCCAAAGCACGCGCCAGATTGGGGCAACCTTGGGCGAACAATCGGTCAATGCCAGCATCCAAGCGGGGGCGATTGGTTTAGCCGTCGTCTTGCTCTTCATGCTGATTTATTATCGACTGCCCGGCCTCCTCGCCGGCATTGCACTGCTGGGATACGCCCTGATTAACATGGCTATCTTCAAATATATACCCGTCACCCTGACGTTGCCCGCCATTACCGGCTTCCTGATTTCAACAGGGATGGCCGTAGATGCGAACATTCTCGTCTTTGAGCGGATGAAAGAGGAAATACGGCACGGCGGCCATTTACGCGAATCCATCGACACAGGCTTTGACCGCGCATGGACATCCATCCGCGACTCAAACATCGCCACATTGGTGATTTGTTCGATTTTGCTCTTCTTTGGGCAAAGTTTTGGTGCAAGTGCAGTGAAAGGGTTCGCCATCACGTTAGCAATTGGGGTAATGATCAGCATGTTTACGGCCGTTATCGTCACCCGCACCCTCGTTCGCATCGTCATGGGGCGCAACGCGGAGAAACTGGAAGGAAAAAAAGCACTCTTGGGTGTGTAACAAGCGAGCAAGTAGCAAGTAACAAGTAGCAAGTGGCAAGTAACAACTTGCTCTTACTTGCCCACTTGCAACTTGCCACTTGTAACTAAATTATGTTTAAGTTCATGTTTAACTTCGCCGAAAATCGGCGATACTACTATATATTTTCTGGCGTACTGATGACGCTTTCCATCTTGGCGATGGTTGTTTCGGCTGTTACTGTTGGTGCGCCGTTTACGCTGGGTGTTGATTTTCGTGGCGGTACGCGCTTTGAGCTTCAATTTGAAGAGCCTGTAACCGAAGAACAGGTGCAAGCCGTCTTTGAAGATGCTGGCTACGACAATCTGTCCATCATCGCCCTGCGTGGTGATAATTTGCAGAATGCGTGGCAAATTCGGCTGAAATTTCTGACCCCCGAAGAGGGGCAGGCGTTGGAAACGGCGTTGAACGATCTTTCGCCGCTGATTCCGGGTACGACGCAGGTAGTCAGTGTCAGCCCAGCCGTCGGTAAAGAGGTGACGCTGGCAGCATTTGGTGCGATCTTTGTGGCGGCCATCGTCATTTTGGTTTACATCATGCTGGCGTTCCGCCAAGTGCCGAACCCGTTCCGTTACGGGGCGGCGGCGGTGACGGCGATGATGCACGATTTGCTCTTCGTTTTTGGCTTTGCGGCTGTCACAGGGATGGTGTTGGGCTGGGAAGTGGATGCACTGTTTCTAACGGCCGTTCTCACCGTCGCTGGCTTCTCTTTGCAAGATACCATCGTGATGTTTGACCGTATTCGGGAAAACATTGGTAAACGGCCGTTGGAGCGTTATGAATTGATCGTCAATCGCTCTGTGCTGGAGACGATGCACCGCTCATTTGTGACGCAACTGAACGCCATGTTTGTCATGGTCGCCATTTTGTTGTTTGGCGGCGTGTCCATCAAGCCATTTATTGCGGTGCTGTTTGTCGGCATGTTGAGCGGGACGTATAGCTCCATTTTTATCGCTGTTCCACTGTTAGTTTCGTGGGAAAAAGGGGATTTGCCCTTTATAAAGGGTGATTAGGACGCAGATTGGGCAGATTTTCAGGATAAACGCAGATTTTTATATTGACCAAAGGGTAACATCTCAATAACTTGGGGTAAAGACCTGACAGGTTTCATCAAGAC
>CAYSDT010000272.1:0-4713 GCA_964429835.1 uncultured Ardenticatenaceae bacterium
CGTAGGTCAAGTTTGCAAACTTGACCTACCACACACCAAAAAGTTTTCAATGTGAATGAAAAGAATTGAGAATCAACGCAGTATCAAAAAAGCCCATCCCCCAAAAAGAGGATGGACTTTTTACTTGCCACTTACAAACCTGCCATTCGCCAACCCGCTACTCGCCACTCGCTTCCCGCAACCGCTTGCCATATTGTGCCTCATAATAGGCACGGAATTCGCCACTTTTAATTTTGCGCCACCACCACTCATTATCACGATACCACTCCACGCTCTTGATGATCGCTTCGCGCCCCGTGTGGCGCGGCTTCCAGCCCAACGCCTTGAGCTTGTCGATGTTCAAACTGTAGCGGCGGTCATGCCCCGCCCGATCTTCCACATGCAGAATCAATGAACGCGGCGCACCAAGCGTCTCCAGCAAAATCTCCACCATCTCCATATTGGTGATGTCTTCGCCCGTGCCGACATTGTAAATGCCGCCCATCTCCCCCTTGTGCAGCACCACATCAATCGCTTCGCAATGGTCAACCACATATTGATATTCACGCATCTGCCCGCCATCGCCGTACACGGGCAGCCGCTCGCCGTCCATCGCATTGGTGGAGAACAGCGGCACAACTTTTTCAGGATATTGGTACGGCCCGATGTTGTTTGAGCCGCGCGTCAACGTCACGGGCAAGCCATAAGTGATGAAATATGAGTTCACCAGCAAGTCGCCGCTCGCTTTGCTGGCTGAGTATGGGCTGCGCGGGTCAAGTTTATCCGTCTCCACGCTCGATTGTCCCATCGGCACATGCCCGTACACCTCATCGGTGGAGATTTGATGGTAGCGTAAGCTGTGCGTTTTTGCCGCTTCCAGCAAGACATAAGTGCCGTACACTCCTGTCTGAATGAATGCGTCGGGGTTCATGATGGAGCGGTCAACGTGGGTTTCGGCCGCAAAATTAACAATCGTGTCAATGTGGTGATGGGTGATGGCACTTTCGACGGCCGTTGTGTCACAAATATCGCCTTGCACGAAGGCATAACGTGGGTCATCGGCCACATCGCGCAAATTGTCCAAATTGCCTGCGTAGGTCAACTTGTCGTACACAATGATGTTGTACTCGTCATATTTGCCGAGCATGTAAAGAACAAAGTTTGCGCCAATGAAGCCTGCGCCGCCTGTTACTAAAATGTTTTTCATGGGTAGTCCTCTTGTCAAGTGCGACGCACCTTAAAGGTGCGTTGCACTTATGTAATCGTTAATCATCTGTCGGGAAATGGTGGGGAGGGGCGGGATATTGGGCAAATTATCGGCCGTGTACCACGCGGCGGCGACCATTTCGTCACTGTTTAGTTCAATGTCGCCGCTGTCATGTTCGGCCGTAAAGGCAACCATCAATGAATTGGGAAACGGCCACGGCTGACTGCCATAATAGCGGACATTCTTCACCGAAAAGCCGACTTCTTCCCGAATTTCACGAGCAACGCACTCTTCCAATGTTTCACCGGGTTCAACGAAACCTGCCAGTACGCTAAAGCGTCCGGGTGGATGTTTATGTGATTGGGCGAGGAGAATTTCACGGCCGTTTTTCCCATCCCTCGTCACCCGCACAATCATTGCAGGGGAAATGCGCGGATAGCTGAACAAGCCGCAATCGGGGCATATTTTTGCCCGTTCATGGGTTGCATCACCTGTTTTTGTGCCACAACGTCCACAAAATTGATGATCGTTGTCCCAACTTAGCACCTGCACCGCCCGCGCCGCCATCCACAATTGATGTTCGGGTATGCTGGTGAGCAGACCGCGTAAATTATGGAACGCCATTCCATCGGGAACGGCCGTTTTTGACCCAATTTCAGCGGCATAATAATGCTGGTCGTTACGACGACCGAGATAATGTTGAGAAACGGCCGTTAATCCCAACTCCCCCACATTCCGCACACGCGGAATCGCGTCACCATCCAGCAGCAACCGTCGCTCCCGAAAAATGAAGAAGCAGGCGACCGTATCCGCCACTGGCGGGGTGATAAGCGGGGTAAATGTGTCCATCTAATAAGGTGTTGGCACGACCGTTGGTGACGGCACGGGGTAATCACCCGGCGTTGACGTAGGGCCAGGCGGTGCGGGCGTTGATGTACTAAGTGGTATCGGTGTACTGGACGGCGTTGCTGTCAACGTGGGAGAACCATCCGTCACCGTTGGCGTAGCTGTCGGCGCGACCGTGCTGGTTCCAATCGGCAATCCCGTGCTGGTTGGGATGGCGGTTGGCATTCCCGTCATGGTGGCAACGGCAGTTTCTGTCATTTCAGCAGGTGGCACGGTGCTGCCGGCCGTCGGCGTACCTGCGGGCAACGTCGGCGTGGTCGCATTCCCCGTCGGCGTGGGGGTGATGGTTACGTTTGGCGGCACAGTCTGCCCCGCGATTGGGGTGGAGGTGATGATGGGGGTATTGCCGTCGGGGTTGTTGGGATAAACGGCCGTTCCATCAAAATTTGTCAATGGATTGGGCGAAATAATGCGGATCGTCTCCAAATACCACGCCACCGCCCGATTTCCCTTGTCACAACCCAATGGGCCATCATATCGTCGCCAAATACCTTCAACGACCATCGCTGTGCCGTCTGGCACAAGGCGTAAAACACCCTCAAAGCGAATCGCTTCCAACGATAAATCGCCGTTGATGAGCGACCAGCGCGGCGCGGGGCCGACTGGATCGGCGCAACTCAACAGCGGCGGGCGTTGATAATCGCCGCTGACACGAATGAACTGGTTCTGGTAACGGGCGGGGTCACTGTTGAGGGCGGGGAAATCAACATCAACGGCTTCACCACCATCGGCGATGATGACTGCGTTATTTGGTCGCCAAAATTTCAAGCCCCGCTCTTGCCTGCTAAAGAAAAAAAGAAGGATCAGTAATAATAGCAAGGCAAGTATGCCAAAAACGGCCGTTATGCCATATAAAATTGTCCGCTTCGATCTCTTGTTTTCCATAACTACGCTATTTTCTGCTTATTGGGCAAACCACGATAATGTACCCACCATTCAATGATGAGGATGATAACGGCAACGGCCGTTAACCACATCCACAATTCCCGTTGCCCTACATTTCCTTCATCCGTCGTCTCTTCAATTTCAATTTGCCCCACCTGCACCTGCGCGGCGGGGGCGATGGTTGACTCAACGGGGCTGAATAGGTTGACGGCGAAAGTTCCCGCTTCTTGTTCGCCAGCCGTGTCTTGTACTGTCACTTGGTACAATCCCAACTGATCCGTCTCGGAAAAGGTGATGGGATCGCCCGTAACGGCCGTTTTCCAGATGGTACCGTCGGGTTTTTGGATAGAAACGGCCGTTGCGCCCGTCGTCGGCACAATCGTGACCGCATCACCCGCTTGCAACGCCGCCGCCCCATCAAAAGCACGTCCAGGACTCAACCAGCCCGTAATGTTAGCCATTAAAATAGGAAATGCAATTTGTAAGGGCAAATCTGATTTAGTCAAATCAAATGTTAATATCGCTAAGCGACGGCCGTTTTGTTCACCAACCATCAACAACGGCCCGCCTTCAGCTTCGACCAACGTCTGCGCCCACGGCGCAGTCACATCTTTTGCCACCTGCACATTGACATTACCCCAATCCACAAATTGTAACAATGGAGAGTCGGCTAATCGTATCGCTTTCGTATCGGAAAACAGCCCCGTCACCGTAAATGGCAACGCCTCGCTTTGCATCAACGGCGGATTGATGATGAGCAAATCGGCATCGGGCAACGGATTGGGCAATGCAACCCCATCAAAAACATACAAATCAAATGGATCGTCACCTACAGCCTCGTCTGGCGCAGCCTTAAACGCCTCAATGCTCGGCAAAATAGAATAAATTTGCTCCAAAAACAAGTTGCCCTCAGTTACAATCAGGGCGCGATTGCTGATACCGCCCTCATGCACCGCCCACGCTTCGTTGTCCAGCGGCAAATAATCGTCCACGAGTTCGCCCAAACTGGCCTGCACCACGCTGACCCCTTCGGGCAATTCCCACACCGCGTTGGCACTGCTATTGGCTGGAATTTGCAAGCGGCGGGAATCGTACAGCACGCCATCCATCGTCAAACTGAGCAACGCCTCACGGTCAATCACCCCTTCGTTGCTCACGCTGGCGAATAGCTCAACCCCATCCGCCCCGTCCCGCGTTGCCAGCGCGGTGATGGCTAAATTCTCGCCACTTTCGCCGATGGGAACATACACGACCTCAGCGGGCAGCGTCGGCAAATCATCAGGAATGCCGCCATCAGACACAATGATGATTTTGGCATCGTCAAACCCTTGCGCCGCCCCCGCCGCAAGGGCAAAGGCGGCGTGCCAATCGCTTTCGCCGTTCTCTGGTGCAGTCGCCGCTAATGCTTCACGCAATGCGTTCTTATCATTGGCGGCTGAAATGATGACCTGCGGTGTCGCTCCCGCTAAAATAATCGTCATCTGTCGTGTGCCGCCCAAATCGTCAATTAACGCCTTCACCTCTTCTTGGGCGAGGGTGAAACGGCCGTTTTCAACATCTGTCCCATTCATCGAAGCGGAACCGTCGAGCAACACAACGACGTTACTGGTAACGAGGGAGGGAATGGGGATAAACGGCCGTGCGAGAGCAAACACGAGCAACGCCAAAATCAATAGTTGCAGCAACAGCAGCAAATTGCGCCGCAACTTCTGCCACGGGGCGTTCGCCTCGCGGTC
>CAYSDT010000273.1:0-4707 GCA_964429835.1 uncultured Ardenticatenaceae bacterium
GGCATTGGCGGAGAAGCCGAAAGATGGGGATGAAAGTGGGGAGGAGGAGGAGTAGTAGGGGAAAACGGCCGTTTACCGCAACAGTTCTAAGGAAATGATGGTATCCCCCGCTCAAGAATGGTTCACTCTGGCAGAGTGAACCATTCTTCGCTAGATTTGGCTGAAAAACCCCGCAAACACTCCAATCACATAATCGATCATCTCGTCCGTCAGGGCGGGGTACACCCCAATCCAGAACGACTGGTTCATGGCGATGTCCGTGTTGTGCAAGTCGCCGACGACGCGATGGCGGATGTTTTGGTACGCTGGTTGGCGCAGCAGATTGCCGCCAAACAGCAGCCGCGTCGCCACCTTGTGCGCTTCCAAATGCTGGATGAGCGCATTACGACTGAACGGCGCGTCGGGGCGGATGGTGAGCAGGAAGCCGAACCAGCTTGGCTTGCTGTTCGGTGTGGGGATGGGCAGCATGAGGAATTCGGAAAACGGCCGTAATCCATCCCATAACCTGTCCCAATTATGTTGCCGTGCGGCGATAAATTGGGGCAATTTCTTCATCTGCGCCACGCCAACGGCCGCTTGCATATCCGTCATCTTCAAATTGTACCCAATGTGGGAGTAGATGTATTTATGGTCGTAGCCGTAGGGTAAATCGCCCAACTGATGCTCGAAACGCATCCCGCAGGTGTCGTCGATTCCCGGCGGACACCAGCAATCGCGTCCCCAATCGCGGAACGATTCGACCAGCTTTTTGAGCAGTGGCTTATTCGTATAAACCGCACCGCCTTCACCCGTCGTAATGTGGTGGGCGGGGTAAAAGCTGGAGGTGGACAGATGGCCGAAACTGCCTGTTAAACGGCCGTTATATTCCGCCCCCAACGCATCACAATTATCTTCGATAAGCCATAAATTATGCTTTTGGGCGATGGCTGTCACTGCGGCCAAATCAAACGGGTTGCCCAGCGTGTGTGCCAACATAATACCCTTCGTGGCGGGGGTGATGGCTTCTTCTAAAACGGCCGTTTTGATGTTATGCGTCTCTAAATCAATGTCTAAAAAGACAGGGATGAGTTGGTTTTGGATGATGGGGTTGACCGTCGTCGGGAAGCCAGCGGCAACGGTGATGATCTCATCGCCCGCCTGCAATTGTCGATCACCCAATTTGGGCGAGGTGAGCGCGGTCAATGCCAGCAGATTGGCCGACGAGCCGGAATTGCACAGCATGGCGTAGCGCATGCCCACATAACGACCGAGTTCGCGCTCAAAATCGACGGCGTAACGCCCCGTCGTCAACCAAAAATCAAGCGACGCATCGACGAGATGATTGAGTTCAACATCATCAAACGAGCGGCCAGAAACGGGAACGGCCGTTTCGCCTGGAATAAACGGCCGTTCGGCAAAAGATGCCTCGTGATACTCGCCTACTAATTCTAAAATTTGTTGTCGGATTGCGTCGCTTTTATTCATCTGTCCAACTATAGCGATCAAGGTTGCAAGTTGCAAGTATGCAGGTTGCAAGGTTGCAAGTTGCAGGCAGTAAATGTGCAAATCGTTTACTTGCCCGCTTGCCACTTGCCACTTGCCACTTGTATACTCCCCCAATGATTGGAACAGAATTAACGGCCGTTTTCTATGGTTTAATCGCCGCCATTGGCTGGGGAACGGGCGATTTCAGCAGCGGGGTCGCTGCAAAAAAGACAGGGGCGCGGCTGACCGTTTTTATCGTCAACTTGATTGGCTTCATCGGCGTGGCGATTGCGATTGTTGTGCTTGGTGAAACACGGCCGTCACCCACCGAACTGCTGTTTGGTGTGGCGGCTGGCGTGTTTGGCTCGATGGGATTCGCCGTCTTTTTGAGCGGCCTGTCTAAAGGAAATATGGGGACGATTGCGCCATTAACGGCCGTTATCTCCTCAACAATTCCCGTTATTTACAGTTTTTTCCGTGATGGGGCTGTAGAACCGCATACGCTGGTCGGCTTCGCTCTCGCCTTAATCGCCATCTGGATTATTTCCAACGGTGGTGAGATGGGGCGCATTACATGGCAAGGGCTGAAAATTCCGCTCGTAGCAGGGGCGGGCTTTGGCATGTTCTTCATTTTAATAGACAACGCCAGTCAAAATGCAGTTCTCTGGCCTGTGCTGGCTACCCGCGTCGGCTCGGTGGGGATTATGGCGATATTGATCACGCAGGCACGAAAATGGAAACGGCCGTCCACTACTCAATGGCCGATACTGCTCTTTGCCGCCCTGTTTGATGCCGCAGGCAATACATTCTTCTCCCTCGCCGTCAACGTCGGCCGGCTGGACATTTCGGCCGTTCTCGCTTCCCTCTATCCAGCAATTACGGTGCTGTTAGCACGATTTATTCTGCACGAAACCATCACCCGTTGGCAATGGGTGGGGTTAGTTGTGGCATTAACGGCCGTTGTGCTGATTGCGTGGTAAGAGTTCACTGAAAAAATGAACCATGCCGTATTTTGTGAGACAAACGGCCGTTTTGCTCTTCTAAAACACGCCTAAGAAATTAACCCCATAAACGCCGAGCGTCAACAGCCCGTCTATCGTCGTTGTGATGAAGAAGAAGAGCAGACCAGACATGTATGGGTTTTTTCGTTTTCGGATATAAACGGCCGTTAATAACCCAACCGTAAAAATAACAATCGGCACGCCGATTCGCAACAGCAGATTCAACGAATCAGGCACATCCATCCACGCCGAAAAGGGGACGTAAACCAGCATAAACGGCCAGAACGCCACTTTGATAAATTGGTAGGAAATAAGCGAAATCAGTAAAAGAATCAGCGTAATCGGGTCGTTCAACGTATCTTCATCGCGGCGCATGTGCCAGATGCCCATGATAAGCAGACCAGGCAGCACCCAGATGAAGGCCAGCGGAAACATCATCATGCCAACGGCCGCTTCGATGCCGCCCGTAAATAGAAGGTTGCTCACATCGCCAGAATCGAGGCCATTGATCGCTTTCCGTGCATCGGGGGCGGTTGTAGCGTAGAAAATCATCTGCCCGTGTCCGCCTTCACGCCAAGCAACGTGCAAATTGCCCGCCGCATCAGAGCCGATGAATGGCTCTTGGGAAAACGCTTCCGTCTTGGCCGCCATGTTGAAACCGAGAAATGCGCCGTCACGAAAAACGGCCGTTGCTATTTGTGTCACACTTTTTTGCCGTAACTGCTGCGTCATCGCCAACGCAACGGCAACCTCATTCGCCTGCCCCAAATCGGTAGCGGGTTGATAAGCAAAATCACTGCTGTAAGCGATGGGCGACGCTCCCGCCAACAACGTCATCTGATAATCACCAGCATACGCTTCGTAAGGCAACGCTTCGGCGGCAGATAAACCAAGCCGAATCGGGCGACCATCCACCGACCCGCCAAGCGGGAAGGAGGCATATTCCACGCGGGAAGTGCCGGCTTCCAACCCCGTGCGATGGGCAATTGACCAGATGACATACCCCCATTCATCCGATATGCCCAAAACAGGGCCGTCCATCACTGCGCCGCTTTCTAATTCCACATGGGCAACCATCGCCCCCGCCGCCGGTTGGCGGTCGGCAGCGTCCAATTGCGCGTACATAATGCGATTTGGTTCTTTCCAAATCAGGTGCAGCCCATCGCCCCCGTCCACGCGCAAAGCGGGTTCTTCCCCATTTTCAACGAGCAGGAACGATGTGCCATCCATCTCACCCGCTGCTGTCAGATGGGTTAAATAGATGTCATCGCCAGCTTCCCAAACGGCAAACAGCCCGCCATCATTGTCGGGGGTGATTTGGTATGAGCCGACGCGCACGTCTTCTGGGGAAAGGGGGATGGGGGCGTGGAGGAAGTCGCCATTTTGGTCTAGTTGGGTGTAGTAGAGCATCCAATTAGAGGTTCCCTCTTCTCTGAATGCCCATAAAAAATGAATCCGATCCCCGTCTGCCAAAGCCAAGCGCGGTGTGCGTTTTTCGCCAGCAGGCAACGGGTGATGGGTATCGATCAGCGCGTTCGCCTCGCTGTCCAATTGCATATATCGAATGGCAGGCTCGCCGTCGCTTATATCAGGCCAAGTGAAGTGAACGCGGTCACTGTCATCCTCCACCGCCATCCCGATAGAGCCGCGCCCCGAACTGCCCAAAGGCAAGCCGCGACTCCAATCGGGCGATGGTGTTCGCCCCTTCTGCGTCTCGCAACCAGCAAGGGCGACAACCAGTAAAAACAGGAATATGATTTTTATTGATCTGTATTTTTTCATTATGCTATCGTTAGCGAATAAATTCGCGCCTACGGCAACCAAAGGTTGCATGCAAAGTCGGCCTTCGCCGACTGGGTTCTAGTCGGCGAAGGCCGACTTCGCAACCGTTGCTGCGAATTTATTCGCCACTCGCCAAAAAAGTACGCGCACCCAAATACATATCCATCAGCCACGGCGTAGCTTGCACATCGTCAATGTACACACCATTGCGCCCGCGTGAAGCGTGAATCATCTGCCAGCCGCCAAGAGAAATGCCAACATGAGAAATGGCACGATGGCCGTCCTTTGAACCGCCAAAATAGAGCAAATCGCCCGGCTCAAACGATGGTTCAACAGGCATTCCAGCATCAAACTGCATGTCAGCATCACGGGGGATGGTTACGCCTGCCAAGCGATAGAGCATCTGCGAAAACCCAGAGCAATCCAGCCCGTTCGCCGTGCCGCCGCCCCACAAATACGG
>CAYSDT010000274.1:0-4701 GCA_964429835.1 uncultured Ardenticatenaceae bacterium
TTTGCTGCGTGAATGGCCGCGCTTGCGCGACTGGTTGGAAGCGGGGCGGGATGATATTCGGATGCAACGGCTGCTATCTCATGCCGCCGCCGAATGGAGCGGCGCGGGCAGTGAGGCCAGCTTCCTTTTGCGCGGCTCCCGACTGGAACAGTTTTCGGATTGGTCTCAAACGGCAGATATGTCCCTAACCGAGCAAGAGCGGACGTTTTTGGACGATAGTTTAGCGGCGCGAGCAGCGCAACAGACAAAGGAAGCGGCGCGATTGGCACATGAGCAAACATTGGAACGCCGCTCTCGCCAGATTTCATGGGCGATGGCGGCCGTTTTTGGCATTGCCGCCATCGTCGCCGTTGGGTTGTCCCTTTTTGCCTTTGGCGAACGGCGGGCGGCAGTAGAAGCGTACAGCATGAGCCTCGTCGCCCATGCCCAAAACGCGCTTAACGACGATGATTCGGCGACAGCGTTGGCGTTAGCGTTGACCGCCAATCACGCTGACGCGCCGTTGGCAGCGGCGGAGCGCGTGTTATTAGAAGCAGCTTATGCGCCCGGCGCACGCCAGCGTTTTACCGTCAATGAGATTTTCGAGGGAGTTGATGAAGTTCCGTTAAGCATAGCCATCGCTCCAGACGGCCGTACTGTTCTTGTCGGTTTGTCCGATGGGATGGCGGGCTTGTGGAATTTGGCGACAGGGGCGGAAATTCACCGTCTGATCGGACACAGCAGCAGCGTGAACGATGTCACTTTTAGCCCAGATGGGAAAACGACCGTTACCGTCGCTGATGACGGGCTGGCGATTGTGTGGGATGTGGAGAACGGGGAGGAAAACGGCCGTTTTACAGCCCACACTGGCAATATACGGACAGTCGCCTTCGCCCCAGATGGCAAAAGCGTCCTCTCTGGCGGCTTTGCCGGCGATCATACGCTTAACCCAGGCGAGTTGATTCTGTGGGACGTGGCGACGGGCGAAGAAATCCGCCGCTTTGAAGGCAGCCGCGAAATGGTCGCCGATGCCGTATTCAGCCCCGACGGAAAAACAATCATCGCTAGTTCTGGCGAGGTAGATTACAGCCTTGATCCAGCAAAGAGCGGCAAAGACAGTCAGGAGTATCAACTCATTATTTGGGATACGGCATCAGGAGAGCTTCTTTATCGTTCCGAAAATTTACCGCGTCATGTGTCAGAGGTTCGGATGAGTCCAGATGGCGGTGTCGCATTAACCGCTTCAGCCGACCATAATTTATACCTTTTGGATGCTGAAACAGGGGAAGAGATCGCTGTTTTACAAGCGCATCCAGATCTGGTGAACACGGCCGCATTCAGCCCCGACGGGCGGCAAATTATCTCTGGCGCGGGGGATGGAGAGTTGATCTTATGGGATGTCGCCGAAGCGGATGAGTTGGCGCGTTTCAGAGTGCATACGGATGAAGTCAACGACGTTGCCTTCATGCCCGATGGCCGCGCCGCGCTCTCTGCCGCCGCCGATGGCACATTGATTTTGTGGGATTTGACTCACGCGGCGGAAATTGGACGTTTCGAGGGACATACGGCGGCGGTGCTGGACGTTGCTTTTCATCCCAACGGGAATGATTTGCTCTCCGCGTCGGGGGGCGCGGATCCGGGCGAAGGGGTGGTGGACGACATCAGTTTACGCTTGTGGGATTTGGAAACGAGCGCGGAAACGGCCGTTTCAACTGGGCATGATCACTCCATTTTCCAATTCGCCGTCGCGCCAGATGGGGAGACCGCCTTGACTGCATCCATAGACGGATCGGTTCGCTGGTGGGATTTGGAAAAGGGAGAGGAAAACGGCCGTTTTGACGAGCATTTTGCGCCCGTGTTAAGTATCGCCATCACCCCAGACGGGCGACGGAGCTTTTCTGGCGCAATTGACGGCTCAGTTCTGTTGTGGGAGATAGAAAGCGGCGAGATTGTTCATCGTTTTGACGGGCATACGGGCGGCATTTGGGGCGCGGCGGTGAGTCCAGACGGCCGTACCGCTCTAACCGCTGCTGATGATTCGACTATGATTTGGTGGGATTTGGAAAGCGGCGAAGAAATTGACCGCTGGGAATCACCCGTTCCTTCTGGCGCAACCGGCGTTGCTTTCAGCCCGAACGGCAGTCGCGCCGCCTACAGCGATTCAGGGGGGATGTTGATCGAATGGGATTTGGAAACAGGCGAGGAGTTGAACCGATTTGAAGCGCATACGGGTACAGGGTCGGCTGGCAGAACGCGGGCGGCGTATCTGCCTAATGGCAAGCAGTTGCTTTCCAGCGGCTGGGACGGCTCGTTGGCACTCTGGGATTTGGAGAGCGGCGAGTTAGTACGCCGTTTTACGGGGCATGACGCAGACTTTATTTTTGATATTGCGGTGAATGAAAACGGCCGTTCAGCTCTTTCTGGCGCGACTGACCAAGCGATTATCCAGTGGCGACTGGATACGCCGATGCTGGATGAACTGCGGGGTTGGATTACGGACAATCGGTATGTACGCGATTTTAGCTGCGCGGAACGGGAACAGTTTCGGATTGAACCGTTGTGTGATGGGGGGTGATGGGGGGGAAACGGCCGTTCACTGATAACGGCCGTTTTTCGTTATACAGTTTGTATATGTGATACACACTAAAAGGCATATACAAACTGTATAATTTTGTCCCCCATTTGGCGTTAAGGCTGTACGCGCTCACAAAGGATAGAAAACGGCCGTTTCCACCCCATTCCCCACATAACAAGCCGCCACATGTTCCGTAAAATCCGCAACACGTTCAACCTGTACAAGGGCGACCGCGCAACCGCCAAATCCAGCCCCCGTCATCCGTGCGCCGTAGCAGGCGGGGTGATTTTGGGCACAGGCGACAAGGGCATCCAATGCGGAGCTGGACACCTCAAAATCATCGCGCAGGCTGGTGTGGCTGGCGTTCATCAACTGACCGACTTGTGCCAAATCGTTGTTTTGCAGGGCAGTGATACTGTCTAAAACACGGCCGTTTTCAAATATAACATGCCGAGCGCGGCGACGAGTCATCTCGTCTAATTCCATCGCCCGTTGTGTAAATAGTTCGGGTGTTACATCGCGTAAATGGGAAGCATTGAAAAAACGAGCGGCCGTTTCGCACTGGATACGCCGTTCGTTGTAGGCTGAATCGACCAGCCCGCGTCGCGTGCCGCTGTCCATGACAATAACGGCCGTTTCTTCAGGAATACCCACCGTTTCCGTCGCCAACGAGCGGCAATCAATCAGTAGCGCATATCCAGGCGGACATACCGCCGAAGCCATCTGATCCATGATGCCCGTCTGCAAACCGAGCCACTCGTTTTCCGTCGCTTGCCCAGCTAACGCCATCGCTTGCCCATCCCATTCAAAATCAGAGACCACCTGAAAGGCGCGGGCGGTGACAATTTCCAGCGCGGCTGAGGAGGAAAGCCCCGCGCCAATCGGGATGTCACCAACCATCACCCCTTCCCAACCAGACAGCGCGTAGCCGCGTGCTTGCAACACCCACGCCATCCCTTTGACGTATTCGTCCCAGTTGAAGGTGTGACGTTGCAGTTGATCGAGGGAAAAAACGGCCGTTTTCTCAAAATCAAGTGACTGCACCCACACCTGCCGATCATTACGCGGGCGCAAAGCGATCCAGATCGCGTGGGGCAATGCCATTGGTAGCACAAATCCATCGTTATAATCAGTATGCTCACCGATCAAATTGACGCGGCCGGGCGCGTGGACGATAAAAGCTGGCTCTTCGCCAAAATGCTCTATAAATGCGTGATTAACTCGTTGTTTACTGTTCATCATTGGTATCAGAAATTTCAGAGAGACCTGACAGGTTTTTTTTAAGATACTCGTGTAAAACAAGGAGTATTGGTGAAACCTGTCAGGTCTTTACTTATCGTTGTTTATAATGGATGTCGCTTAACATGCAAAGCGTGGCGGCGGCTTGTTCGGCTGTTAAATCGCGTTGTGATTCGCTTAACATTTCAAAGCCAACACGGAATTTTTTCACCGTCGCCGAGCGCAACAGTGGGGGATAAAAATGGGCATGTAATTGCCAATGGGATTGATCTCCCGCCATGAAAGGTGCGCCATGCCACCCCATCGAATACGGAAACGATGTCTCAAACAGGTTGTCATATTTACTCAACAACTGCTTGAGAATATCGGCCAATCCATCTCGTTCACCATCATTCAAATCGGGCAGGCGGCGAACGTGGCGACGGGGCAAAAGCATCGTCTCATACGGCCAAAATGCCCAATAGGGGACAACGGTCACCCATGTTTCATTCTCAACGACGATGCGTTCGCGTTGATCTTGCTCCAAGTTGACATAATCGTGCAATAAAACCGTCCCGTTAGCATCAAAATAAACCCGCTGCATCTCATCTTCTTTGCGTGCTTCGTTAGGCAATGTGTCCATCGCCCAAACCTGCCCGTGCGGATGGGGATTGGAACAGCCCATGATTGCGCCCTTGTTTTCAAACAGTTGCACCCAGCGATAACGCGCCCCTAATTCGGCCGTTTGCGTCGCCCATGTGTCCACAACTCGTCGAATAGCAGGCAGCGGCATCTCTGGCAACGTTAAATTATGGCGCGGCGAAAAGCAGATCACGCGGCAAGTTCCGCGTACCGTTTCTGCTTGCAGCAGGGGGGCGATGGGGGACGACGGCTCGATTTCATCGGGCAAAAGGGCGGCAAAATCGTTC
>CAYSDT010000275.1:0-4696 GCA_964429835.1 uncultured Ardenticatenaceae bacterium
CGCGCAATGCACTATTGGCCGACACGCCGCCAGCGATGTGAACGGCCGTTACGCCATAAGCCTGCGCTGCCCGTGCCGTCTTCGTGACCAACACATTGACAACGGCCGCTTGAAAGCTGGCCGCGATGTCATTGACGGGCATATTGTCTTTGTTTTGGTACTTTTTACTTTGACGCATAACGGCCGTTTTCAACCCGCTAAAGCTGAAATTATACCCATCCCGCATCACCGCACGGGGGAATTTGAACGCCGTCGGATTGCCCAACTTGGCCGCCGCGTCGATGGAGGGGCCGCCCGGATAGGGCAAGCCAAGCAAGCGGCCAACCTTATCGAACGCTTCGCCCGCCGCATCATCTAGCGTGCCGCCGAGATGCTGATATTGACCGTGATCGCTCATCAAATACAACTCCGTATGCCCGCCGCTAACCACCAGCGTCAAAATAGGAAACTCAATCTCCCCTGTTCCCCCGCTCCCCTGCTCCCCTGCTTCCCCGCTCTCAAGCCACAACGAATAAATATGCCCTTCAATGTGGTTGATGCCCAGAAACGGCTTGCCGCTCCCAAACGCCAATCCCTTCGCCATGTTGACCCCCGTCAACAACGAGCCGACAAGCCCTGGCCCATACGTCACGGCGATGCAATCCATGTCGGCAATGCCCATATGCGCCTGATTCAACGCCGCGCTGACGACGGGATAAATGGATTCGATATGCTGGCGCGAAGCCGCTTCAGGGAAAATGCCGCCAAACTGGGCATGTAAATCAACTTGGCTGGCAATGACGTTGCTGAGAATAAAACGGCCGTTTTCCACCACCGCCGCCGCCGTTTCGTCGCACGACGTTTCAATTGCTAAAATTCTTGTAGATACCATAAGTCTTATTGTCCGCAGATTACGCAGATTTTCGCAGATTTGCAACACGGTTGCTTTTAATCTGCGAAAATCTGCGTAATCTGCGGATCATTGTTGAATTGCTCTTAATAAATCTTCTTCTTGTTCGGCAAATACAGTACGCGGATCAAGCACAAAACGGCCGTTTTTAATACGACCAATCACAGGCGGATCATTCTCCCGCAACTGCGCCGCAAAAGCATCAGGGTTAGCATGGCTGATAGCGACCAATTTAGTCGGCAATGAACTACCCGGCAGACTACCGCCACCGACTTTAGAACGGCCGTTTACAACCTCAACCTCCACCCCGCTTTCACCCAACAGTGCCGCCCATCGCCCCGCCGTCTCCTCAATCATCGCCAACGGGCGACTGATCATCTGCCAGACAGGGATGTCGTCGAGGGCGTGGCCGTTGGCGTAACTTTGCAACGTCGCCAGCAGAGCCGACAGAGCCATTTTGTCCGCCCGCACCGCCCGCGCCAACGGATGCCGCTTCACTTTGGCGATGAGGTCAGCTTTACCGCACAATATCCCCGCTTGCGGGCCGCCGAGCAGCTTGTCGCCGCTGAACGTGACCACATCCGCCCCCGCACGAATGCCGTCGATGACAGTCGGCTCAGGATCAAGACCATAAACGGCCGTTTCCAACAACGATCCGCTCCCCTGATCATACAACAGCATGATGCCCCGCTCATGCGCCAACGCCGCCAATTCCGCCAGCGATGGTTCCGTCGTGAACCCAATCACCTTATAATTAGATGGGTGTGCGACCAAAATAGCCGTCGTGTTCTCCGTGATTGCCGCTTCATAGTCGCGTAAATGGGTGCGGTTTGTCGTCCCCACCTCGACCAAAATCGCCCCCGATTGTGCCATCACGTCGGGAATGCGGAAGCCGCCGCCGATTTCCACCAACTGCCCGCGACTGATGATCACCTCTTCCCCCGCGCATAACGCCGTCAACATCAACAGCACAGCCGCCGCGTTATTATTGACCGTGTGCGCGTCCTCGCCGCCCGTCAATTGGGCGATTAAAGTCGCGGCATGGACAGAACGACTGCCCCGTTTACCGCTGTCCAAATCAAATTCAAGCGTGGAATAGCTGGACGCAACGGCGGCAACAGCCGCCCCCGCCGCCGCACTCAGCGGCGCACGCCCCAAATTCGTATGCACAATCACCCCCGTCCCGTTAATGACACGGCGCAAACTGGGGATCGCCTGCGCGTCCAACTGTCCCATCGCCCGTGCAAGCAGCGTGGCGGCAGTGGGGGGGGCGATGGGATCACCGGCAATGATCGCCGCCCGGCTTTCGTCAAGGACACGACGCAGGGCATCAGTCACCTGCCGATGTCCGTGGGTGCTAATCAAAATAACGGCCGTTTCCGACCCCAACAACGCATCCACACTGGGCAATTGCCGTAGTAACGGGCGTAATAACGCTTGTTTATCATCCATAAGAATAATGAATAATGAATAATGAATTGTTAATTGTGAATGAAGTGCGCGTATCTACTTCATTATTAATTATTAAGAATTCATTATTCATTATTAAGTAGTCACTTCGCTGGCTCGCGTGCGAATTTGCAACAACACCTCAAATAAAATCAACACAATGCCAATCAACAACGCCACCGCCATCCCCAACGCCCGATTCATTTGCAACCATGTGCAAAAGGTGAACCAAATGCTGAAAAACATCGCTTGGCGCATGACCGTGTAAAATTGGACGCGATTAGTGGGGTCGCCGCTGACCGTCGGGGTCAGGCCGAAGCGCTTGTTCAGCACATACGCCAGCGGCAACGCCAACCCCGTCGCTGTAATCATCACCCCCGCAAGGAAGGCGATGATGATGGTCGTGTCGGCCGCATCAAGGATGAGCGGCGCGTCGGCATTGTCGAGCGCGGTGGCGCGAACCAAATCAAGCCGCAGCACGTCAAACGGCCACCAACTGTTGACGATGTAATCAAGCGAGAGTAAGCCGATGGCGAACAAGGCGATGCCTAAAAAAAGGTATATCCACGCGCCCAACCGAGAAGAAAGTTTATTCATGCGCGTATGATAATGGATAATGGATAATTGACAATTGATAATGGATAATGAGTGCATTTCAGTTTGGGGGTAAGATGAGATATTCCTGCGACATCGGTTAAAAACCGATGCCTGACACAAGAAACGCGCTGAAAGCGCGTTAAACGCAGCCCGCTTTCAGCGGGCTTTTGTGTATCAGACCCGTACACGAAGTGGTCGCTGTGCGACATTTCAATCGGTGTCGCGCCGCGCCCTAGAACTGAAATGCACCTTAAAAAATTGACTGGGCGACTTTTATGGTCGCCCCATATGTATCAAGGTAAGGGTTTTTGATGCTCAAAAACCCTTACCTCTCGACTGTCATTCCCGCGTAGGCGGGAATCCATTTCTCTGGAAAGCGGTGGATTCCTGCCTACGCAGGAATGACAATTAAAAGTGTAGTGGTCATCAAAAAATCATTTCGCGTAAAATGATCTTTACACTCTTGGGCTTGGCAACGCCAAGCCCCTACAATTTTACTCGTGTACGGGCATGGTGTTGCCATGCCCCATTCTCCACTCCCAATTACGCCACCCATCCCAACTTTTCTAACTGTTGCGACGTTTCGCCCAACGCAACGTGGGCGACGACTTTGTAATCGGCCAACCATTGGTCGAGTTCGTCCATTTTGGCATCACGCGCTTGGGTTGCATCTTGCGCGTCGCCGCGCTCCTGCTCTTGCAGGTCGTTGGCTTCGTCCACCGCCTGCACCAGCGCAGCCCCCGCTTCCAGCTTGGCTTGGTCGTAGCTGAACGGGGTCATGGCGGCGATGAAATCGGGGTTTCGCAGCATGTTATTGTAAAATTTGCTCGCCTGCTTCAACCAGCCGCTGATGCTTTGCTTGCGGTCGCCGCTCAGCCCCAACCCTGTCCGCGCCTTGTTGTTGCCGCGAAAGGCGATGCGGGCGATTTTGAGGGTGTCCATGTAGACTGTTTTGGCTTCCTCCCATGCGTTGTGCATAACGGCCGTTGCTTCATACTGCTCCCCGTACTCCATGCTCTGCATTTCGTCCAGCTTCACCACCTCATCATACAAAGCGTCTGCCGCTTGCAAGCGGGGCAGGTCGTAACCGAAGGGGGTAACGGCCGTTAATATCTCTGCTGTGTTGATGCTGTTCGTAATTGCCAGATGTGCATCTAACAATCGCTGTGCAATACTTTTTGTTGGGTTGGTCATGATTATTCTCCTTTATCGATCAGTTAAGCCCAAAACGGACTGAAAATTAACCGAAATAGTTAAAATCATTGATAAAACGACGCTATTAGCCGTAAAATCGAATAAAAATCACTAAATCGGGTGAAAATGGAAGTAAATTGTAAAAAAAGAGGCGAAATTTTGCGGTTTAGTCGTCCCTTAAAGCGGTTTAGTCATCCCTTAATGCGGTTGTGTCACCCCTTATAGCGGTTTAGTCGTCCCTTAACGCGGTTATGTTGTCCCTTAATGCGGTTTTGTCATCCCTTAATGCGGTTGACCCGCTTCTTAATACGGTTGGATTGATTGTCCTTGCGGTTGAAGTCACGCTTTTACAAGCGACAGCCAAGCTCGACTTTCTAGTACGCGCTGGCGGAAGCTCTGGGAGGTTGGGTTTGGCAACGCCAAACCCCTACCGTAGGGGCATGGCGTTGCCATGCCCTGCACTTAAAATACCGAAGAACGTAGGCCAATCTATACTACGCGGTTAATCCCCACCCGCCAAGAATGGTTCACTCTCGTAGGCGTAGCCGTAGGAGTGAACCATTCTGT
>CAYSDT010000276.1:0-3093 GCA_964429835.1 uncultured Ardenticatenaceae bacterium
AGCGGAGACTGAGCCTGTCGAAGTCGTAGCGGCTCTTGCTCTCGACCGCCTCTGCCTTCGACAGGCTCAGGCGACGGCTAGTTTAGCCTTACCCAATCGCCATGGCGCGGGCTTGGGCTTCGTCAGCGATGTAGGTGGGTTTGAAGCCGAGTGCGGATGATAGAATCGAGGTGACGATGCTGGGGCCGTGAATGGCGTGGATAACTTTTGGATCGTTGCTGGTGAGGATGATGACGTTTTTAATGCCATCAATGCGTCCCATTTCCATCATTACGCGGAAGGTTTTGGCTTTGCGTTCTACTGCACCCAAACGGCCGTCTATTAGCGTATTGATCGGCTTGTGTTCAGCCGCCAGCGCAGTGGCCTGATCGACCATCGCTTGCAAGGTGGCACGATACACCACTCCATGAAAAACAATCTCGATATAGCCATCAGGGTTTAAGAAAATGTGGGTTTCTGGTTGTACGTTTGTCTGTTCGCTCATAATTACGCGCTCCTACTGCTTACGCATTGCCAATCAATCACTCTTATTTTAGCAAAAAACGGCCGTTTATACAGCATCTTTTCACGTCATTTTTTCGTTACGCTATTTTGCGTACCCTTTCGTACCAGTACGCCCATAACCCAACCAATAAAGTGATGACAGAAACGGCCGTTATCATCAAAAATGTGTCCTGCAAACTGGCGACCTGTATTTCTGCCGAAGCCGTCGTTACGCCGTCGGGGAGGGCGGCTTCATTGTAAAAAACCGCCCGTCCCGCCCAAAATGCACCCAGCAAGGCGATGCCCGTCGTCTGTCCCAGCGTGCGGGTCAACGCCAACAGCCCCGACGCGATACCTAATCGCTTCCGCGAAGCCGCGCCCATGACCGCGCTGTTATTGGGCGATGAAAACACGCCCATGCCGATGCCGACGGGCAGCAAGCGCAAGACAAATCCCATGCCAGTCGTCTCCGCATTGAGCGTACTCATCGCCCAATAACCAAAAACGAGGATGGCAAGACCAACGGCCGTTATTAACCGCGTTCCCATCTTGTCTGACAAAATGCCCGACAGCGGGGAGACGATGGCGAGGGCGACGGGGACAATTGCCAGCAACATGCCAACTTTTTGCGGCGAAAAACCGAGTACATCTTGCAAGTAAAAGGGGAGCAGGATGACCGCGCCGGCAATGGTGACAAAGGTGAGCAGACCCGTGAATAGGTTGACGCTGAATAGCACATTACGAAAAATGTGCAGATCGACCATCGGGTGTGGTGTGCGCTTTTCCCACCAGATGAAGAGGGTGAGGGCGGCCAAATGAAGGGCGAAAAGGGATAAAACAAGGGTGTCGCCGAACCCGCGCTGCTGCCCCAGCGTTAATCCCATCAGCAGAGCCAGCAGGGCGATGAATAGCGTCCCCGCGCCCACATAATCGAATGAAGAACGGCCGTTTGTTGCATATGTTGGCAGGTAGCGAATCGCCAACAGTGTGCCGATGATACCGACGGGCAGATTGACGAAAAATATCCAATTCCACGCCAGATGTTCGATGATGACCCCGCCCACCGTCGGCCCAATGATGATGCCGACGGAGATAACCGTGCCGTTGATGCCCATCGCCTTGCCGCGCTCCTCTGGTGGAAACGCTTCGGTGGCGATTGCCATGCCCAACGCCAAAATCATCGCCGCGCCGACCGCTTGCACGACGCGAAAACCGATCAGCCAATAGATGGATGGGGCGATGCCGCACAGGAGTGAGCCGATGGTGAAAATGACGATGCCAGCGGTATACAGCCGCTTTTTGCCCAGCATATCGCCCAGCCGCCCGATGCTTAACATGAGCGTCGCCATCGCCAATAAATACGCCAGCACGACCCATTGCACGGTGGCAAAGTCGGTGTCCAGTTGGCGCATGATGGTCGGCAGGGCGATATTGACGATGTTGCCATCCAGCACGGACAAAAATGTGCCGACGGCAACGACGGTCATAATCGCCCATTTTTTGCTATAATCTATTTCGTTTGTATTGTCTGTTTGCATGGGGAGAAGTATACCTGATATGAGAGTGTGTCAAGTGCGTTGCACCTGCAAGGTGCATCGCACTTAAAAAAGGAGTTTTATGAATTACATCGCAGATTTACATAATCATACCAATGCGTCGGATGGCGAATACACGCCGACGGAACTGGTGCAAAAAGGGAAAGATTTGGGCTTGCGGGCGATTGGCGTGACGGATCACGACACGCTCAGCGGGCTGGATGAGGCGTTGGCGGCGGGCGAGCGGCTGGGCATTCAAGTGTTGCCCGGCGTGGAGGTATCGTTGCGGTTCAAACGGCCGTTTTTCACTGGCACGCTCCATTATCTGCTTTACATCCCCCGCGATTTATTGGCGGATGGGGAGTTTCGGGCGATGGCAACGGCCGTTTTCCAGCAAGGTCGCGGGCATGGATTGGTGCAGGCGCGGGTGGATGCCATTAACAGTATTTATGGTGTTGGGACGGAGGATATGGTTTTGAAACGGCCGTTGACCACCGATGAAATCGAAAGCCTCGCCCCCAACGTCACCCGTCGCCATTTTGCCCTTGCGCTAAAAGAAGGGCATGGGCTGAACCGCAAACAAGTCAGTATGCTCATCGGCAACGACAGCCGCGCCTATGTGCCGTCAGGCATAGACCCGTCCCAATTGACTCCACTTTTGCACAAATACTCGCGTTTGTTACGCATTTTTGCCCATCCCGCCGCTGGCTCGTTTCCGGGCGAAAGTTTGTACAACGAAGTGCTGCCCCCCATCGAAATTGTAGACAAACTGATGCCCGAATTCCTTGATGAAGATTTGCTGGGATTGGATGGCTTAGAGGTGCATTATCCCGGTCACGCCCCCGAACATCGGCTGTTGATGGCTGAATGGGCGCGGAAATATGGGCTGCTGGTCAGTGGTGGTTCAGATTGTCACGATGCGGTAGAACGGCCGTTAGGCGTGGCGGGCATATCGCAAGAAGAATTGGACGCAATTACAGCACGATTATAATGTGTAGGGGCGGTTCGCGAACCGCCCCTACGTTAAGGAGAACTGATGAAACACGAAGAAAGTAAATTCACAGGATACGGCGAT
>CAYSDT010000276.1:3193-4682 GCA_964429835.1 uncultured Ardenticatenaceae bacterium
AGATGGTCGCCAAAAATGAAGCGGACACGCCGCTTTTCTTGATGGGACACAGCATGGGTGGCCTCATCGTCACTAATTATGTATTGCACCATCCCGATGGGTTGCGCGGTTCCGACAAACTACGCGGGGTCATTATTTCCGCGCCGCCGCTGGGCGAAGTCGATGTGTCGCCCGTGTTGCGCGGCATTGGCAAGGTGATGTCGGCCATCAAACCAGATTTTGCCATCGACAGCGGGCTGGATGTGAATGGCATTTCACGCGACCCCGCCGTTGTCGCCGCTTACGAGAACGATCCATTGGTACACGGCAAAGTGTCTGCACGATGGAGTACTGAATTCTTCAAAACCATCGACTGGACACGAGATCATGCGGCCGATTTCAAATCGCCCGTGCTGATGATTCATGGTGAAGCCGATTCGCTCGTTCCCATCGCTGGCAGCCGCGCCTTTTTTGAGCAAATTCAGCAGGAAGACAAAACATACATCGCCTATGAAGGCGGCTACCACGAAAGCCTGAACGACCTGCACCACGCGCAAGCGGCCGCAGACATCGGCGGTTGGATTGAGGCTAGAATATAGGGGACGTTTCGCAAAACGCCCCTACGGATAAGGTGAAAATGGACAAAATTATAATCAAAAATTTGATGGCTCGCGGGATTATTGGGATTGATCCTGATGAGCGGGTGAACAAGCAGGCGATCATCGTGAATGTGGTGATGTTTGCCGATACGCGGGCGGCGGCCAAGTCGGACGACATTGCCGATGCGGTGAATTACGGCACGATCAGCAAGCGCATCCTTGAACGCATTGAAACGGGCGATGATTTGTTGGTGGAGCGATTGGCTGAGGATTTGGCGCGGATGATTGTGGTTGAAAACACGGCCGTTTCTCGCCTAATTGTTCGTGTGGAAAAGCCAGACGTGCTGCCTTTCACTGAGTCTGTCGGTGTGGAAATTGAGCGCGGGCGGGAGGACTTTGCATGAACGTTGTCTACCTGTTGTTAGGCTCAAACATCAAAAAAGAGAAGAATATCGTGGACGCGATTCGGGCGTTGATGAAGTGTTGTCAAATAACGGCCGTTTCCCCCCTTTACGAAACCGTTCCCGTCCTTCTGCTCGAACAACCGACCTTTTTTAATATCGTCGTCCGCCTTGAAACGACGCTGACCGCCAGCGAAATCAAATGCGGCATTATTGATGAGATTGAACAGGGGTTACGGCGCAAGCGGCAGACGGATAAAAATGTGCGGCGCACCATCGACATTGATATTGTGCTGTTTAATGATGAAGTGATGGAGTATGAGGGGATAGACGGCCGTTTACGCCATCTGCCCGACCCTGATTTGCTCAAGTATCCCCACGTCACCGTCCCCCTTGCCGACCTTGCCCCTGACATGCCCCATCCTGAAACGGGGGAACCGTTCCGCGACATTGCCGCCCGTTTATGGAAAGAAGCTGGTGAAGATGCGTTGCGGGTGCGGATGGATGTTG
>CAYSDT010000277.1:0-4682 GCA_964429835.1 uncultured Ardenticatenaceae bacterium
TCGGTGAGTTCAACGGCCGTTTGCACAGCAGATTCTCCAGCGGCTTCAACTTCCTCAGTGGTGCTGTCACACCCCACTGCAAAAACGGATAAAACGAAAATCAAAGCCAGCACCAACATGCGATTGTTCAATCGCTTGTTGGTTCGTGTACGGTTAAAAAATGTGTTGTTTACGTTGTTGTACATGATCTCTCCATGTTTATTGGTCATTCCGAATCCCCCAAAGGGGTGAGGAATCTTGTCTCTGTGAGAGTGACGATTTCTCTCTACGGTCGAAATGACATATGTAATTATTATGTTTTGATTGAAGGAAGATGATTGCATCTCGCTTCTATGCAGATAATAATAGCGGGCAGATATGAAGAGATTGTGAAGCGGGTATGGGGAACTGATAAACAATGGTCAATTTTCAATTGTCAATGGATAATCAACGACGATGATGAAGCATTTCCTGACAGCCACCAAGCGGTGGCATTTCCTCCCGTTTTTGCTGCTGTTTTTTGCATTGGGCTTACAAACGGCCGTTTCCAAATCAGCCACCATGGACGAACCCATCCACCTTTTGCGCGGCGGCGCACTGTGGCAAACGGGCGACACGCGCCTGCAATACGAACACACCCCGCTCTCCCACTGGGCGATTGGGTCGCTTTTTCAGACCGAGCCGACATTACCCCGTATTTCTACCCTGCCATCTTGGAAAACGGCCGAACACATCACCCTTGCCGATGAATTTTTGCACAATATGCGGGCGGCACAGGCGCAACAACGCGCCCTTTTGCTGGCGCGGCTCCCCATTTTGTTTGCGGGCGTGTTGTTGGGCGCACTGCTGGGGCGATGGGCGCGAGAACGTCAAATCGGTCTGCTGGCTGAATTCACGGTGATGGTTTTGTACGCCTTTTCACCCAATCTGCTGGCGCACGCTTCATTAGCCACCACCGACGCGCTGCTCGTGCTTACATTTTTCGCGTCGGTATGGGCATGGGAACGCTTTTGGAAAGCACCTTCACGCGGGCGATGGGTACTCGCCGCCCTGTTGCTTGGGTTGGCGTTGGCGACAAAGCTGACCGCGTTAATACTGCCTCCCATTTTCCTGCTGTTAGCTTATGTCAATTATCGGGGGCGATGGCGGGCGTGGTATCGTCCTGCGCTGTTGTGGGCGGCACTGTTGCCCGTCGCCGGGCTGGTGGTGTGGGCTACATATGGATTCGATGTGGGTTTCGTCAGCGAGATACCCATCGCCCTTCCCGCCGCCGCGTACCTCAACAGCGTGTTGAATTTATTATCGCATAGCGAACAGGGTCACATCGCTTATCTGCTGGGCGAACGCTCCGCTGATGGCTGGCTGTATTATTTTGCCGTCGTCGTTGCCGTCAAAACGCCGCTGACGACGCTGATTTTGTTCGTTACCGCCATCGTCTTGTTGACCCGCCATCGCCGTTGGCGGGAGACGATTTATTTATGGTTGCCACCATTGGGGTTGTTCGCTTTAGCCAGTTACGGCCGTTTGAATATCGGTTATCGGCATATTTTGCCCATTTTGCCCTTTATGTGGCTGTTGATCGGCGAAACCATTCGCTATTGGCGGCGATGGCGGATCGGTCGATGGCTGCTTTTTGCGTTATTGGCATGGTACGCCCTCTTTTCACTGTGGCAATTGCCCGATTATCTCCCTTATTTTAATGAAGCCGTCGGCGGTTCATCGCAGGGCGGGCGATATTTGGGCGATTCCAATTTAGATTGGGGGCAAGATTTACCATCGCTGCTTACATTTGCGGCTGAAAATGAGGCCGAACTGGTTGGCTATAGCTATTTTGGCCCTATCGGTGAAGCTGAACGGGCGATGGGATCGTCGTTATTGGATTCATCTGATTTCTACGCCGCCAACCCAGCGGCAGGTCTGTACGCCATCAGCCGCAGTCACGTTCAAGGGTTGCAATTAGATGATGCCGACGTGTTCGACTGGTTTCGGGCGCAAACGCCCATCGCCTATTTAGGAGATTCCATCGCTATTTATGATATTGAGGCGGCGGCGGGGGAGTGGGTGGCGATTTGTGAAGCACCTGCGGCGGTTTTGGAGAAAACGGCCGTTTATCCCCTGCTTGGTATCGAAAATTTGCGCGTAGTCACTTTTGATTGCCGCCAAAGCTGGCCGTTCCCCAACGATGGCGCACCCGGTTGGTATATTCTGCCCCAACAAGACAGTTGGCCGATTCCCGCGCAGCTGCCCGACAATCTGCGCCGCGTCTACCGCCACGATGCGGCTGGCGAGAATCCATCTTACGAAGTTTATTATTGGGATGGGGCAATTGATCCTGTGGGGGCGTTGACGAATGGCATTGAAGACATCCAGTTTATTGATGGAAGTGCGGTTACATTGCCTGTTGAGATGGGCAAAACGGCCGTTTTGCTTGGATACGCTGTCGATGGCACGGATTGGCAGACGGTGTGGCAGGTGATGGAGGAAACGGCCGTTCCGCTAACCATCGCCGCCCATTTGTACGCCGACCAGCCAACACCCATCGCCAACGCCGACGGGTTGGGCTACCACAGTCCACACTGGCGCATGGGGGATATTTTTGTGCAGGTTGCTTCCTTTGAGCAATCGGGTAACTATTTGGCGACGGGTTTATATGATTATATGACGGGGGAGCGGTTGGACAGTGTGGGAAAAAACGGCCGTTTGGGGGAATTTGTGCTGTTGGTAGACAATCAAGAATAATTGCGTTATGTCAATCAATTATGATTGGGTGAAGATTCAGGATTTCCTCACCAGTATCAAATGGAACACGCTCTTGGGAATATGTGTCGTATAGCAAAATATCCAAAGTCGCCGCGCCGTCTGCGGCATCATCGCTGATGGTCAAATAATAAGTATCACGCATCGTCCAGCCTGATTGCCACCAGCTTGTGGGGCGGCTGCCCTGCACAGGCCAGCTATCATATTGGGCAATCAGCCCGCCGTTTTGCCCAATTCGCAATGAAACCGTCCGCTCCGCTTCTACATCTTGTAATGCCCGCCAATATAAATTAACACGCACTTCATCACCCGCTTGCAAGCGTAATGGCGTATCTGTGACTGATCGATACAGCCCATCTGCACCTTTGACTGCAAGATCAAATCGTTCCAGTTTAATTGCTTCTTCGGCAACCTGATTGACTTCAAATGCGGGCAAAGATTCGCCGTTTGGCTCAATCAGATAAATCTCATCCCCTTCTAAATGCACGACATTCTCAGGGTCAGCAATCAAATCTGTGATGATACTGTTGATTTCGGGGATGGTGTATGGGTGGCTGAATGAGGTGCGATCAAGCACAAAATAATCAATATCTTCTAACGCGACATTGGCTGTCCATGGATAATGGTAGATGTGTTCTCGTAAGGCAAAATGGGGCAGTACGCGCACTTGGGTGGCGATTTTAGCGTCGGTTGGGAATTCGGTGGAAACGGCCGTTACCAAAACAGCCACAGATCGATCATGTGCGGTCACATTGTACAAGTCAGCATTATATCGTCCGCCTCCGGGCGCGGGGCTGCTGATAAAAAACCCAATCAACGCCGTACTCAGTAAAAACAGCACAACCCACATCGCTTTTTTGGCAGATAATCGTGCCATGCCCAGTGCAATGGCAGCAAATAGGATGGGTAACATTGGGGCTGTATACCACTTTTCAAGTAGATACATATCGGGGTCATTACTTATCAACAGATAGCCCAATACAGGCGTAATCATCAGTGCAAATATGGGTGATAAAAAGGGAAGTACGAAGCCCAATGGCAAGAAGAAACGTCCCAGCGCGGCCAGACGCTCCCATTGGAAAGCATGTCTCATTAAAATAAGTGGATCGTTTGCCAGCGTAGCTAAAATCTCTTCGTATGTGCTGCCCAGATAGTCGAAATAGAATAGCTGCGGATACAGTTTTGCATCATTTCCCGGACGGCCGATGGCGGGGATCACCCATAAACTGGCAGCAACTGTCCAGCCGATGCCGCCAAGCAGCAGCGGCAACCCCCATTTCCATTGACGTTTGAAAAAGGTGAGATATACGCCAAACGCACTCACGACTAATCCCATATCTTCTTTGCCCATCAACACCACAAGCAATGCAAAGAAAGTTAATCCATATCGCTCTTTGTATATGGCGTAAGCGGCCAATGCGATAAAGGGCATGATGGGTACAATGCGCCGAAATTCAAACAAGGAAACTTCATGAACGTATGGATTAAGATAGAAGGCCAGCAGGAATAGGGGAGCTAATCGGGGATGTTTGTCAGCAACGATTCGTGACAAAATGAGGCCAGTAATGGCAACTACGACGATTTGGGCGATCAATAACACGCGCTCATCAGGCCATATCAGCAATAGTGGAGTGTAAAGTGCTAAAATTAGTGAGAAATGGTTGCCTAGTATATTGTTGTCGGAAATGGATGTGTAGAGTGGGTGACCGTGTAAATTATTCCATATCGCCTGAGCAAAGCGGGCAAAATCGTAGGTGCGCGTTTCAAAAGCGTTATGTTTGCTTATCATCAGATACGATCCGATCATTACAAACAGGATTGCCAACAGATAAACCGCCCATCGTTCCCAAAAAAGGGTAAATTTTTCCTTTGCTGGATACTTTGCCAGAGTGTGCGTGTGTGTACTCATATAAATCGGTTATACTGCAAAAATTAGTACAAGGCGA
>CAYSDT010000278.1:0-4650 GCA_964429835.1 uncultured Ardenticatenaceae bacterium
TTAATTCAGATATTGTCGTAAATGGCCGGCAAAGTTGGGATGGCGTAATTTACGCAATGCCTCTTTCTCCAACTGACGGATACGTTCGCGGGAGAGGCCGAACATTTCGCCGACTTCTTTCAATGTACGCGACTCGCCATCTTGCAAGCCGTAGCGCAGGCGCAAGATGCGGGCTTCACGCGGGGTCAACTGGCTCAAAATATCACCAAGCTCTTCGGTCAGCATATTTTGTGCCGCTTCCTCTGCTGGCGGAGCGGCATCGGTATCTTCGATAAAATCACCTAATTCAGCATCCGATTCGTCACCGACAGGGCGTTCCAAATGAACGGGCTGGCGACTGGTACGCAACATCCATCGCACACGTTCGGCTGGTAAATCCATATGTTTGGCGATCTCTTCAGGGGTGGCCTGACGGCCGTATGTTTGCTCTAACTCTTGCGCCACTTGGTACAATTTGCTGATCCGTCCCCCCAAATGGGCGGGGATACGGATGGTGCGGCCATGATTTGCCAACGCCCGCGTCACCGCTTGGCGAATCCACCACGTCGCGTAGGTGCTGAACCGATTGCCGCGTCGATAGTCGTATTTTTCGACCGCTTTCATCAGGCCGACATTGCCTTCCTGAATGAGATCAAGGAATTGCAAGCCGCGTCCGCGATATTTCTTGGCAATACTGACCACCAATCGCGTATTGGCGCGAATGATGTGAGCGCGGGCGGCGGCTCCAACATTGTCCACATTTCCTAGACAATACTGCTCAGTTTCGCTGAATGTGCGGGCGGCCAGATTTTGCTCGGCGGCTCGTCCTGCCTCAATTTCCATCGCCAATTGCACCTCTTCTTCGGCCGTCAACAACTGCTGCTGCCCCATTTCGCGGAAATAGAGGCCGACGGAATCGTCGATGGGTACATTTGTCAGGTCAAATAGGGGGGCAGAATGGGATGAGGCAACTGTGGCGGCTGCTGCGCGGGCGGCCGTTTTCTTGTCAAAAGAGCCGACATCAGTCGTCTCTTTGCGACCAAACATCTCTTTGGCCTCTTCTTTGGTTTCGTAAACAAGAATACCTGCGTTCTGAATCTCTTCTAAAATAGATTCAAGCAGAATGATATTGTTTTCAACTTCTGGTATTGCTTCCAGGATTTGATCGTTGGTGATATATCCTAGCTCGGCGCCGTCGCTTAACAATGCGCTGACAGCTTCCATTTCATCGAATGGATTGGTCAGATTACTCATATAAAATTATCCTCTCTCTTCCGTAAATGTTGTGGCCTATAGACAAAAAACAAACTCGGGCAATATATTTGCGCGAGTTTGAGACATGAATCATCAGATTTTTATAAATAAGGAGATGAAGCCTGCCCCATTTCCTACTGCTACCACACTGGCACAGTCTAGCATACTAGAAACGGTAAAGTCAAGGGGTAAAATGAAATTGGGGCGATGGATTTGGGCGGCGAGGTTGCCTACAGTTCTCCATTGCGTATTTGCTCGATGAAGGGGGTGTAAACGGCCGTTTCTTCCCCCTTTTCCATCGCTGTAAAATAATCCTGCACAATCATCGCTTGCTGCTCACGATTGAAGTCGGCAAAACGGCCGTTTTTTGCTTTCACCATCCGCAATCCAGCCTTGCCCCCGTACCGATAACAATCCCGCTTGGTTTTGATGAGAACGTAGATCGCCTCGCCCAAATAGCGCGAGCCGACCTGTTCATATTGGTAAACATGGGTCAATTCGTGCATCAAAATGGGGCGATTGGTTCGGGCATGACGGCCGTTTTCTGGCATACAGATGGTGTGGCAATACGCAAAGGCGTAACCGCCATTTATGCGAAAAATCAGATTGAGCAAGCCGCCGTGCAACAGGCGAACGTCGTCGTGGAGAATGGAATTTTGTCCCAAAACGGCCGTTATCATCCCCATTTCATCATCTGTCAGGCGGCTGGAATGGGTGACGGCGCGTAGGAAAAATTCGACAATCTCAGGAACGCCTAATAAATCGAGGAAACCGACGATGAGTTGGTGCAAACGGGAAGCGAAGCGGATTTTTGTGTGGGGATGGATGAGGGGGGATAAACGGCCGTTTCGCACCCCAGAATCACGCCACAAATTTCTCGGCCAACGAATAAAATCTCGTCCGCGCTCTTGAATCCAAGTTTTCATTGCTATCTATGTATCTTCTCAATATTTCGGGGGAGACCTGACAGGTTTATCGGCAACATTCGTGTAAAACGAAAGGTGTTAATGAAACCTGTCAGGTCTTTACCCCCAGTTATTGAAATGTTACCTATCTATTTATTCAAAATCCGCGTCATTTCCCGCGTCGTCAACTGCACCCGTTCGTCACGCAACAGCGGCAAACGCACACGGGTGCGGCGTAACTGGTTCAAATCCAGTTCAGTGACGACCAGTGCTTCTTCATAATAAGGGCCTTGCGCCAGCAGTTGCCCTTCTGGGTCAAACGCCGTCGCCCCGCCCCAGAACGTCACCCCATCTTCAAAGCCCGTGCGATTGGCGTGCAGCACAAAATTGGTAAACATACTGGCGTATGCCTGATTGATATGCTCGACCCATTTTGCACTGCCGATTTTCTGCTCCGTCGCCAAGCCGCGCCCAGGCGAAGCCGATGTGAGAATTAAAATATCAGCCCCATCCAGCCAGAGCAGATGGGCAGTGCTGACATGCCAGAAATCTTCACAAACAAGGATGCCAACACGTCCAAAACGAGTGTCAAAAGCGCGGATCGCATCGCCCCATGCGAAGTATCGCCCTTCGTCGAACATGCCGTAGGTCGGCAAATACACTTTGCGATGCAGATGCACCAGTTCACCGCCCGAAAGGTAGGCGGCGGCGATGTAGAACTGTTGCCGCTTATCCGCTTCGACAAAGCCAACGACTAAATCCATCCGTTTGCTGGCTTCCAGCAGGGCGTGAAAGATGGGGTTCTCTGCCGTTGGTTCCATCGCCACGCTGAACGCTAAATCGCGCAGGCGATAGCCTGTCAGCGATAGTTCGGGAAAGATGAGCAGTTCTACCCCTTGCGCGGCGGCTTCGTCTATCTGCTGCATGTGCAATTGCAGATTTGCTTCTACATCACCCAAGATGGGTGTCATTTGGGACAGTCCAACGGTTACTTTCATCGGTTTTACCTTTTCAATGGTCAATTGTTAATTATCAACTTTCAATTGTCAACGGGCGTTGCATAATGCTTACCCCCGTTGACAATTGAGCATTGACAATTGATCGTTGACAATTTCTTTCATCTTCTGGTCACAAGTATACCCGAAATAAAAAAAGCCAATCACCGTAATGGCGATTGGCTTTTTTGCGGGAAGACCTGACAGGTTTTTCAGGATACTCGTGCAAAACAAGAAGCATTGATGAAACCTGTCAGCTCTTTGCCGTTAAGCAGTCGTCATCACCACACTATTCTCACTGGCGTGTTCGTTTGTACGATACGCATCAGCGGCACTGTCATTTTCCCAAGTTTCGCCATCGATCAGATAGCGGAATTGGAATTCACCATTTTTGGGCAAACGTACCTTTGTACGGAATGGGCTGCCAGCCTTTTTCGCTTTTTTCATCGGTTGTGGCTGCCAATTGTTGAAATCACCAGCTAAAGCGGCCGTTTTGCCACCACGTTCATATTCAAAGGTTACATCACAGACATCTTTTGTTTTTAGAAATTTTTTGGTAAGCATTTCATTCTCCTAAATTGGACACGTTTATGTGTGTTCAACAATGTTTTGATAAATCAGTTTGTTTTTGTCTGTTTATCAGACAAATCGCCAGAATTTTAGTCAATTTATGATTCTTGTCAAACTTGGTTGCAGTATCAACTACCTATGTTCATATTTGGCATAACAACTCGCTCATTGCTATACTTTTTCCATGAACAAAAGACAACCAATAGGAATAACCGCCCCATGAGCCAATACCCCATCCCCGCCGCAGAGACGCGGGCAGAAATTGAAATTAAACGGTCGCGCTTTATCGCAACGGCCGTTCCTGTGTTCACTGTAGATGAAGCCAAAGCGTTCATCCGTCGCATGAAGCAGGAGTTCAGCGACGCGACTCATAATGTCCCCGCGTACCAAATCGGGCATGGCGCGTCGATTATTGCCCACAGCAGCGATGATGGTGAACCATCTGGCACGGCAGGACGGCCGTTATTGGCAGTATTACAAGGAAGCGGCTTAGGCGACATCGCCATTGTGGTGACGCGCTATTATGGCGGTACGAAGTTGGGGACGGGCGGGTTGGTGCGGGCGTATGGCGATGCAGGCAAGGCGGTGTTGGCAATTTTGCCCCATGCCAAGCGAGCGACCATCAACACTGTGCAACTGGATGTGCCGTACCCGTTGTTTGAACAGATGGGGTTGCTGATTGAAAAGCATAACGGCCGTTTACAAACAAAAACCTTCGCCGCTGCCGTCACCATCACCGCCCAATTTATGGTGGAGGATACGCCCGCTTTTGCCGATGGGGTGCGCGAACTGTCAAACGGCCGTTTGCAAGCAGAAATCATCGACACCAGCGTCGGGTTGTGGTGATAGGGAGCAGGGGAGCGGAGGAGCAGGGGAGAGGGGGAGAGGGGGAGCGGGGGAGAGGCGGGGAGGGGGAGATGGGGAGCAGGGGAACGAGGGAGCGGGAG
>CAYSDT010000279.1:0-4637 GCA_964429835.1 uncultured Ardenticatenaceae bacterium
GTTCTGGCAATTTTCTCTATGTAGCGTTGCGTGAGCTTCTTAATTTACAAAAAGAGGTAATTAGCTGGACAAATCGGCATAATTTACCGACGATGGCCGACCAGCCAGCAATACCGCTTACCGTCAGCCCGCAACAATTATACGGCATTGAAATCAATGTTTATGCCCATGAATTGGCACAAATCACGGCATGGATTGGCTACTTGCAATGGCGTAATGCCAATGGATTTGGCGAGATGGATGATCCTATTTTACGGCCGTTAAACAATATCAAACGCATGGATGCCATCCTTGCCTACGATGATGATGGCAATCCCATCGAACCAATATGGCCTGCGGCCGACATTATCATCGGTAATCCGCCATTTCTGGGCGGTAAACGCATGAAGACAGAACTTGGCAACGAGTATGTGGAGACAATCTTCAAAGCGTATTCAGGAAAAGTACCCCATGAAGCCGATTTAGTCTGCTATTGGTTTGAAAGAGCAAGAGTCTGCATTCAGAAGGGGATCACTTCACGTTCTGGGTTGCTGGCAACCAATTCCATTCGTGGCGGCACAAATCGTTATGTGTTGGAACAAATAAAATCATCAGGTGATATTTTTATGGCTTGGGCAGATCGCCCATGGATATTGGAGGGAGCGGCTGTACGCATATCTATGGTTGGTTTTGATGACGGAAGCCAACTTACACGCAAGTTAGATGGAGAGCGTGTAGACGTAATTCATCCTGATTTAACCAGTTCGGTTGATCTGAGCAGTGCTGTTCAACTTACAGAAAATGATGGAATATCTTTCATGGGGGTAACGCCAGCTGGCTCTTTTACAATTGATAACACAACAGCCCGCAGGTGGCTTGCTGCAAAAAATAAAAGTGGCCGAGAAAATAGTGATGTAATTCGACCATATTATAACGGGATGGATATTACAAGACGGCCGCGTGGCATTTGGGTTGTTGATTTTGGCGTTAATATGCCGCTGGAAGAAGCCAAACAGTATCAATTGCCATTTAAGTATCTAAGAAAAGAGGTGTATCCCGTTCGGAAAGAAAACAAGCGCGAATCATATCAAAAAAACTGGTGGATACACGCGGAGTCCCGTTCTGGTATGAGAACTGCTTTGAAGCCGCTAGCAAGATATATTGCAACGTCATTGGTATCAAAACATCGCTTGTTTCAATGGTTAAAATCTGAAATTTTATCTGCAAATTTAATCATCGCATTTGCTCGTGATGATGATTACTTCTTCGGCGTATTACATTCACGGCTGCATGAACTGTGGGCATTGCGAACAGGTACATCACTTGGGCCAACTCCGCGCTACACACCATCATCTACGTTTGAAACATTTCCCTTCCCGTGGTCGCCTAGTCAAGAACCAACCGAAGCTGATGATGAACGTGTGACTGAGATTGCATATTGGGCGCGGGAGTTGGTGAAATGGCGGCAGGCGTGGCTCAATCCGCGGCGCAATGGGATGAACGGCCGTAATGGCGGTATTGACAAGGTTTACGAAAAAATGTTGAAGAAACGGACGCTCACGAATTTGTATAACGGCCGTGTTTATTATCATAAAACGGTTAAAGTTGGGCAGCTATTTGACCAAGCCGCGTTCGACAAAGTGACGCGCAACGCCGTCACCCGTGCGGAAATTCAGGAATTGGACGATATACATAACGGGTTGGATAATGCCGTTTTGGACGCTTACGGTTGGCCGCACGGCTTGGGCGATGAGGCGATTCTGGAGCGATTGTTGGCGTTGAATGTGGAACGAGCGCAGAATTAAATAAAATGGGACACTGATTACACAGATGAACACTGATAAAAACGAGCGAAACCCATCAGTGTAATCAGCGCAATCAGTGTACGGTTGATATATGAGTGAACCAATCATCATCGTAGACGATGTGTATAAATCGTATTTGATGGGCAAAGAGGCGGTGCCAGCGTTGCGCGGCGTGTCTGTGACCATCGAACGCGGCGAATTTGTCTGCTTGATGGGGCCGAGCGGCTCTGGTAAGACGACGCTGCTCAACATCGTTGGCGGGCTGGATGAAGCCAGTCGCGGGCATGTCATCGTTGAGGGCGAGAATTTGGTGGCGTTGTCGGAAGACAAGCTGGCGACATTACGCCTGCACAAGATGGGCTTCATCTTCCAAAATTACAATTTGCTGGCGAATTTCACCGCGCAGGAAAATGTGGAAGCACCGATGGTGTTGGCGAAAATCGGCCGTAGAGAGCGCAAACAACGCGCCGTCGCCCTGTTGGAAAAGGTCGGGTTGGCCGACCGCGCCCACCATTACCCCAGTGAACTCTCTGGTGGTCAGCAGCAGCGTGTCGCCATCGCCCGTGCATTGGCAAACGACCCACCCATCCTCATCGCCGACGAAATGACGGGCGATTTGGACAGCGAAACGGGCTTTGCAATTATGAAACTGGTCACGCAATTGAACGAAGACGGCATGACCGTCGTCTTTGTGACCCATGACCCACGCATGGCAACCTACGCCAGCCGCGTGATTGAATTACGCGACGGCAAGATATTATACGGAGATGAGGAGCAGGGAGGATAAGGAGCAGGGGAGATGAGGAGCGAGGGAGATAAAGAATCTCCCTTGCTCCCCTGCTCCCCTGCCCCTCATCTCCCTTGCTCCCCTGCTCCCCCTCTTCCTTATGTTTGAACTAACTTTTCTCGGTACATCATCATCAGCCCCGTCGGTGCGGCGCGGGCTTTCTTCGCAACTTATTACGCATGAGCAGTTTCGATTTTTGCTCGACTGCGGCGAGGGGACACAGCGGCAGATTTTACGCAGCGGGCTTGGCTTTAAGCGGCTGGATACGGTTCTGCTGACGCACGGTCACCTTGACCACATTTTGGGGTTGGGCGGGCTGCTGTCCACGCTGGCACGATGGGAAAATCTGGGCGAAATCAACGTGTATGGCGGGCGGCGGGCGTTGGCGCGGGTGAACAACCTGTTGAAGGTGGTGTTTCCGGGTCACAAGCCGCCGACGGGGATTCATTTGAACACGTTGGAGGCGGGTGTGATCATGAAAAACGGCCGTTTTCAATTATCAACCTTCCCCGTCCTGCATCGCGGCTCGGACAGCTTTGGCTATATTTTTGAGGAAGAAGAAAGACGGCCGTTTCTTTCCGAAAAAGCGGACGCGCTCGGCGTGCCGTTCGGCCCTGAACGGGGCAAACTGGTGGCGGGGGAGAGTGTGATGTTGGAAAACGGCCGTTTAATCACCCCCGACGACGTACTCGGCGACTCCATTCCTGGCGTGAAATATGTGCATATCGGTGACATTGGGGTCATCAATGACACGATTTTGGCCGCTTGTAAAGGGGCAGACGTACTGGTAATGGAGGCGACTTTCCTCAGCGAAGAGGCTGACATGGCGAAGAAATTTGGGCATATGACGGCGGCTCGCAGTGCGACATTAGCCAAAGAAAGCGGCGTAAAAACATTGATTTTGACCCATCTTTCCCGCCGCTACCATGCGCGGCCTGTCCGCAAAGAAGCACAAGCCATCTTTCCGAACACGTTTGTGGCGAATGATTTTGACCAGTTCCAAATCAGCAAGGATGGGGCGGTTTTGCTGGGTAATTTACAACACAAACGACGGAAATAATCCGCAGATTACACAGATTACACAGATTAGCGCAGATTTTTCTTTTTTTAATCTGCGGAAATCTGCGTAATCTGTGGAGAAAATTATGAAAGCAGAGATTGTTGTTTGCGGGGCGGGGATTGCGGGAATAACGGCCGTTTATCACCTATCCAAACTGGGAATCAAAGATATTTTACTCGTCGATTCGCGCCCGCCGCTCACCTTCACCAGCGACAAATCATCCGAATCGTACCGCAACTTTTGGCCGAGCCAGACGATGGCCGCCTTCATGGATCGCTCCATCGACTTGCTGGACGAGTTGGCATTAGAAAGCGACAACTATTTCCAAATGAATCGGCGCGGCTACGTCTACCTGACCGCCCAAGCGGGGTTGATGGCCGATTGGAAACAGGCCGCCGACCGTCATAACGACCCCGCCTACGCCCTGTCGCCCGCACACGGCTGGAACCATCGCCCCGGCGGAGCCGATTTTATTGACGACCCCGCCCGCATTCGCGCCGCTTTCCCCTTTTTGAACGCAGGGGCGATGGGCATGTTGCACCCGCGTCGCGGCGGCTGGTTGAGCGCACAGCAGTTGGGCATGTATTTGTTGGCGGAAGCAAAAAAGCGGGGCGTGCGGGTTGTGGAAGGGGAAATAACGGCCGTTTCCCATCAAAACCGCATCCAATCCGTCACCATCAACGGCAAAACCATCCCCACCCGCCATTTTGTCAACGCCGCTGGCCCCTTTCTCAACAAAGTCAATGGGTTGATGGGGGTATCGTTACCCGTTTTTAACGAACTGCACAGCAAACTATCGTTCGATGACCCGCTGGGCATCATCCCCCGCGACATTCCGCTGATGATTTGGAACGATCCCGTCACCCTCGACTGGTCGGACGAAGAGCGGGACGAGTTGGCAAGTGATGACGAGTTGCGCTGGCTGACAGAAGATATGCCTGCTGGCTTGCATTTCCGACCCGAAGGCGGCGAGCAGGCGCAAACCGTTCTCGGCATTTGGACGTAT
>CAYSDT010000280.1:0-4634 GCA_964429835.1 uncultured Ardenticatenaceae bacterium
CCTGAATCCGTGATGTAGTAGTCTTTCCCAATGTAAAACCTAACTACAATTATCGTCGCCTCTCAAAAACTTGTAAATCAAGCCACGGGAAACGATAGAGCATGTAAGCTGCGCCCTTTCGGATATTAAAAACTCTCATATTCCATATTATTTCCCTGTACCGCCCTGCATAGGCAACATAAAATAGGTGAATCGTTCGATTTCACCGTTAATCAAATAGCACCGTGTACATATAACGCCAGCCATAACAACCTTCAACATTGCAACCTTCTATAGACGTATCCAGCAATTCCACTTATGAAGGGTTTTTCACAAAGTCGATTTTTCTTGCCCCATTTTTGCGCTAAATATGATAAAAATTAGGGCTACCAATGACTTTTTTGCGCTTTTTTACGCACTTCAAACCACCACTTTCAAAAAGTGTACCATAAGTGGAACTGCTGCTATCCTGACCCTGAGCCACTCTGCGCGGTGGACTCGTTAGCTTGGTTTGTCTGGCTGGAAACGGCGTCTTCATTTCGCTATTTCAGCGGTCAGCGGCGCAATGTCTACAACGGGAATGGGCCGCTGTTCGCGCCTGTGTCGTTACGGAACGAGCGTCGTCGGCGCGGCTGGCTGTGGTACGGGTATCGGCGTGTGTATGGGGTGCTGCATAAGCGGTATGTGGGCAAGTCGGTTGAGTTGACGGGGAAACGGTTGGAGGAAACGGCCGTTTTGTTGAATGAAATTTGGTAAATTGTGACGATATTTTTTTAGAAAATTGTGGGCATTTCTAATTGTCGCTGATGAGTAATTCTAATTGTCGTTGACAGATTTGCTTCCACCAAAAAGAAAAAAGGGTGTGGTATACTCACAATATGCCTATCATAACGAGATTTTACGGTATTCTGATCAAGATGTATTTTCGGGAACATGGTGTCCCGCATTTCCACGCTATTTATGGCGAGTACAACGGCGTTTACGAAATAGAAACACTGGAAATGATTGAAGGTGATTTGCCGCGACGAGCGTAAAAGCTTGTTCGTAGATGGTCAAAACAACATCAAGGCGAATTGTTATCCATGTGGAAAACACAAGAGTTTAGAAAAATATCAGGGCTAAAGTGATGATCAACTATCCAAAAATTAAAACTGTACAGCCTATTCCCGACAAGCAGCTTTTGACACTCTTCCAAAATGGCGTACAAAAGATTTACGACTGCACCTCCCTGCTTGAAGATGATACCTTTGCACTGTTACGTCAAGATGCTTTTTTTAACATGGTAGAGGTAGATGCTGGCGGGTACGGCATCAGTTGGAATGATGATCTTGATTTAAGCGAAGCTGAATTGTGGGTACATGGAAGTTCTGTTGAAACGGCCGTTTGTCCCATCTAATCAAACTGCAATTGAGGAAGAACTGCCGTTTTGCCCCCACATAATCCAACGGTAATCAAAAAACGCACGACTTTCACCTGAAAGTCGTGCGTTTCTATTTCCATTAAATCAACGCAAGCAACAATTTACTCCGTTGCGCCGCATGTCCCGCTGAAGAATGCCCACTCCTCACATTCGCTGCCATCATCGAAAAGGCACATACCGAACTGCCCGCCATCGGCATCGGTGCGAATTTCCAGCGTGCCGCCATTTTCTTCGCAATAGACGGAGGCTGGATTTGCCATTCCAACAACGGCCGTTTCCTCAATTGATATTGATTTTTGTAACTCAACGGCCGTTGATCCATTTTCATCACGCAAGGTCATGCGGTCGCCGTCAATGTGATAGCTGTTGACGGTCGCCAATGCGGCCAAGAATTCCGCCTCTTGATCCATCACCCCTTCGGGTTCGGCGCAAAACATTTCTGTGGAAGCGATGGGGCCGAAGGTGAGCAGTTCACTGCCCGCTTCGTAGCTGCCGAAGTAATTGTTACATCCAGCCGAGCCGTTCACGCCGCCATCGGCATCGAAATTCATCGTCATTTGTGTGCCGATGATGCTGGTTGTGACTCCGCCTTTGCCATTATTGTGGGAAAGTACATCCCATTCGCTGTCGGCTAAGGGGGTGACTTGGGCGGCAACGTAGGAGACGGCAAGTGTGCCATCGGCGGTGCGTAATTCCAGTTTATTGTCGCTGATGCTGTAGGTGGTGACGGTGCCGAGTGCGGTTAGGTAAGCGACTTCTTGTGTCATTACGTTGTCGTCGAGGCAAGCCATCATCGTGTTGCCAACTCCGCCGATGGTGAGACCATCGGCGCCACTTAATTCGTAGCTGGCGAAGTAAGTGTTGCAGCCTGAATTGCCGTTGAGCGTGTCGTCTTCATTGAAAACGGCCGTTATTCTCGACCCACTCATGACACTGACCGTTGCTTGCCCGCCGCTGTTGTACGAAACCGCTTCCCACGTTGTGCCAACGAGCGGCGTGGCGGGGATGGCGACGTAGCTGACTTGTAAACTGCCGTCGGCATCGCGCAGTTCCAGTTTGTCGCCAACGATTTTGTAGCTGGTGGCGTTGGCTAATGCAGTTAGATATTGTCCTTCTTGGGTGGTGATGGGTTCAGTACAGGCGCGGCGGGTGGTGACGATGGATGGGCTGATGCTCATCTCCCCATCGCTTGCTTCGTAGGTGGTGTTGTACATATTGCAACTTGCATTGCCAGAAAGCGTGTTGTCTGCGGCGAAAACGGCCGTTACCGTTGTCTCTGCTAACACGGAAGTTACGCCGCCTGTGCCGTTATTGATCCCCGTCGCTTGCCAGAGGGTGTCGGTCAATGAGACCGCTTCCAGCGCGGAAAATTGCAGGGTTACGTTGCCATCAGCATCCATCATTTGCAAGCTGTCTCCTTCTATATGATAGGATGCGGAGCTTTCCAGCCCCGCTTGTATTGCCTGTTCTTGTTCATCCATCGCATCCCCACACGCTTTTGCGGTGGAAATGCCCATGCCGAATTTGAACGTGTCGCCTTCATCCGTGTAGGTGGCACTGATGTTGTTGCAACCCGTGTGCGCGTCCATTTGGGCGGGGTTTTCGCCTTCTTTGGCGGTGAAGGTGTACACGCCGCCTTCGGTTGCGTCCACCTGTGCGCCATCAACCGCGTAGCTCTCTAATTGCCACGCATTGCCATCGAGGGATGATGTTTCGCTGGTTGCTGGTTCAACGGCCGTTTTGCTCACAACTTCCACCAAGCTGTATTTCAGTGATGAGGCATCGGCGGGCGGATTTTCGACGGGCGTAACCAGCACGCGCAACTCGTATTCATACCCTTCTTCGTAGGTGAATCCTTCGATTTGGTCGTAGAAGTAGGTGTACTCATCCTCTGGTTTTTCTTTGACCATCATGCACGTTTGCGGCCCTGCACCTGTACATTCTTGCAGTTCTGACCCGACGAAAAGGGTGATTTCATCCCCTTGGGCGGTGTTGGCGGTGTGTTCTGTGGAAGAAACGGCCGTTTCTCCTGTCTCTGTGCTTTCTGGCGGCGTGGGGCCACAAGCCGCCAGCAACACCATTGTTGCTAACGATAATAAAGTAAATAGTTTGATGATGTTTTTCATGTTTTCCTCTTTTTCTCTATCCTTTTTGTTCACTACTGTACACTTTTAAATTTAGCAACGAATTGCACGAATTAACGCGAAATTTTGCTCTTTTTCGTGTTAATTCGCGTAAATTCGTTGCTAATTTTCACCGAATCTGCTGTTTTGTAAAAAGTGTATGGTAGCAAATCTTTTTTGTAGGGACGTGGCACAAGGCCAGCCCTTATCCATTTTTATAGTTTACGACAAAGCAGATTGCCCTTGCCAATGGGGGCAACGACGCAATCTATACGGTTATCCGCCGTTGCATGATCCACAAAGGGTTGCAGTGCATCCTGATGGCTGATGACATTATCGGCAATCAACAGCCCGCCGCTGACCAGATTGGGTACGATGGCTTTGTAACAATCGGCGTACACATCTTTTTCTGCATCTAAAAAGCAAAAGGCGATGTCGTCGATGGCGGCCAAATGATCACGGGCATCGCCGTGGATGAGGGTGACGATATCTTTCACGCCCGCTTGGGCAAATGTTTCACGCGCCAGCGCGACTTTTTCGGGTAGCAGTTCAAAAGTGGTCAACGTGCGCCCCATCTGACGACAGGCCAACGCCAGCCAAAGCGTAGAATAACCCGCGCTCGTACCGATTTCCAGCACCGTGCCAGCGGGGGCTGAAGCGGCCATTAATGCCAAAAATCTGCCTGTTTGCGGCGGTATCTGACGCAATCGTTTCAGGCGAGGGACTTCATCCCGCCGTTCTTGACTGTCCATCGTTTCTAAATACAACATTCTTGCCTGCATGTTTGCAGGGATATTATGGAACATAAATGATCCTTTCCTTGTTGCCCATACAGCGGCAACCTTCACTATAAAAGACGGCCGTTTGCCATCCATGCCAGTATAACGATGAAAAAGTTCCCCTTGTTCCCAAACTTATATGGCACTCATAATTGAGTACAAAAACTCAGTTTCTATAATCGAGTATTTTACGTTAATTTGATTAAGAAACTGAGTTTTTCAGCGAATGCTATTCACCGATTTTGAAGCCAGCCAGATTTTCCAACGCCTTTGTCAGCGCGTGATTGCCATCGCCGCCCAGCCCTTGCTGTTGCAAGCTGCGATACAGTTGGA
>CAYSDT010000281.1:0-4604 GCA_964429835.1 uncultured Ardenticatenaceae bacterium
GTTTACAATCAGTTAATCAATTGGTGGATGCCATCCAGCAGCTACCCAGCGTTCTCTAGCTGGCACAATGGTGGCATTGTTCATTTGTAAAGCAATCACCGTTGCTCTGCCGATGCTGGTAATGCCGCGTATGTGCGTACCGTCATAGCTCCAAATAAAATGTTCATGCCATAGTTGTGTTCGTGGATTAAATAATGGAAATGCTTCCCCTGCAAGCGGATCTGTACCCGTGATACGATCTCCTTTATGTTCGTTGCAGGGGCGGCACGATTGGCAAATGTTTTCAAATGTTATCTCGCCGCCTAATGAAGTTGGCAAGATGTGGTCATGTGCTAATGAAATGCCGCTATTAGCCTCGCTGGTTTGACAATAAGCACAACGATCCCGATCTGTAATCCGAATTCGCTCTCGCAGTTTTACGGGAATGTACATAATGGGCTATGGTTGAGGAACGGCATGACCCCGCCAACGAAGCAATGCTGCTGCATGTGCCTTACGCAACATAAAGCAGTCCGCTTTTTCTCTAAACTTTGCCAGTTCTAATTTTTCAACGGCCGTTATTTCCCCATTTTGATTTTTTGATAACAATTCATCATATCGCTCATAATTCAATTGATTGTTTTTACTTTGAGCAATATGCCATAACTTTTCATTGCCCAAGCGGTCAAGCTGGGCGATTTCTGGTTGAAAAATTGCTGGCACATCATCCCAAGTGGGCGGACTGCCAATTTTGATACTGTGCAAGACAGTTTCTTGTACCGACCAGTGCGCGGCTACCGCTGTCTGCTCTAAACGTCTGAACATCGTTTCGGGAATATCTAAGGTTATCGTTTCCATGAACTGTAATATATATGATTTTGCCTTAGCCATCAATCATTTAGCAAGAAAATTTGCGTAGTTTGGGCAGAATTGCCGCGAAATTGTCGGCATAAGATGAAAAACGGCCGTTAATGTGAAATGGAATTCTTCATAACTCCTCAAATCCCTGATAAAAGCCGACTGCACACAGTATAAAACTGCTCGTCTGCTTTTTCGAGGTGAGGATGGGCATTATTTTGCAGTTGTTCGTTTGGGAAAAAACGGCCGTTTCCCCCTCTCTGGAATTTCGCATAGCGCAAACAACACTTTCCAGAATATCCACCAGCTTTGTCGTCACTTTTATGAACTATGCACCTCAATTCCCTCCCCGCTAAAATAAGCACAAACTTGTTCAAATCGTTGCTCAGAATAAGTGGGAAGATTTAATTTTTCCTGATTTCCCTGAATAATATCAATCTTCGTTTCCCCCATATTGTGATATTTCAGTAGATGGATTTGCCGTTGCCCCATCTCATGGAGGAGATGGGCAACTTGGCGAAGATTGTCATCCGTGTCGGTGAACCCTTGCACCAGCGGCATCCTGAATTCAACAGGATAGTTCCCCGTGACCAGTTTTTTCGCATTTCTCAAAACGGCCGTATTCGGAACACCAGTCGCCCGTTTATGATCGTCAGAATCAATGATTTTGAGATCAAAATAGATCAAATCCAGCTTTCGCAAGATCGGTTCCCATACGCTGAATGAAAATGTGCCGCATGTTTCAAGTACGGTATGAATTCCCTCATTCTGGCAAAGCGTCAAGGTTTGATCGAGAAATTCTGTGTGCAGTGTAGGCTCGCCGCCGCTAAAGGTAACGCCGCCGCCGCTTTTTTGGTAGTAGGGTAAATCCAGCATTATTTTTGAAAAAAGGGCTTCGGGAGTCATCCTGTCGCCGATTAGTCGCAATGCGCCATACGCGCACGCTTCGACACATTTGCCGCATGTGGTGCATGACTCGTAGTTGATACGAAAACGGCCGTTTACAATCGCATTTTCAGGGCAAACCACCCTGCAATCAAAACTTTCCTTGCACCGTTCCCGATAGAAAGCAACCACAGGGCTGACATCCTGCGATTCTGGGTTTTGACACCATTTGCAGCTTAAATGACACCCCTTGAAAAACACAAGGGTTCTGATTCCCGGCCCATCGTGAATAGAAAAACGCTGGATTTCAAAAATAGGTGCTTCAATTTGCTTTTCCATGTTTGGTGATGGGGCTATACAGCCTGCAATGTGCGTTCGATGATTTCATTCTGCATCTCTGGCGTAAGGTCTACAAAATAAGCGCAATAACCAGAAATACGAACCAACAAATTGCGATGTTTTTCAGGATTTTGTTGAGCCATCATCAGCACGGTTGGGTCTAACACATTGATCTGGGATTGCATTCCGCCTTGAGCAAAATATCCCCCGATCAAAGAGTCGAGAATCATCGCTCCTTTTTCACCGTGAATCGTTCGCGCATCAAATTTGATATTGAGATTGACACCATTGCCAAAAACTTCATGATCCAGACCTGTGATTGAATTCAACATCGCCGTTGGCCCCAGCACATCGCTTCCATCCGTCGGCGCGATCCCGTCTGCTAAACTTTCCCCTTTGAGCCGACCAGAAGGCAAAGCGGCCGTGTGTTTGCCCATCCCGCGATGGCAGGTCATCGAGTAAAAACCAGACATCCATTGTCCGCCACGGGTGTTTTTATTTTCTGAAATGATGGAATCGAACAGTTGGCTTAACTCACGCGCATACCCATCCGTTCGCTCATCGTCGTTCCCAAATTTTGCCACTTTCAGCAATCTGGCTCTGAGCGTTTCGTCATTTTTGAAATTGTGTTTGCAAGCAGAAGCAAGCTCTTTCAGCGTCACCTCTTTTTTATCAAATACAACCTCTTCAATCGCCGCCATCGAATCCGCAAGATCGGCCAAGCCGACCCCTTGAATGCCAGAAGCGTTGTACAACGCGCCCCCCTCAGACAAATCGCGCCCGGATTCTATGCACCCTTTCACGGTCAAGGAGGAGAAGGGGGTTGGGAACTCTCTGGCGTTCGTCTTCTCGATTTGATCCAGACAGTAGCGCAGATATTCGATTTGAAACCGCATTTCGGCACTTAATTCATCCATCAACTCATCCATATTTTTGATGGAGTCTAGCGATTTTCGATTTTTTCTCTTTTTCTTTATGCCTAACTGGAAGTTTCTGGTCAGACGAGAACCTTCGCCCAAAACTTGTTCTAAAACGAGGGGCAAATTGAAAAGAGCCGCGTCTGATGAGGTGAAACTTTCACCAGAGAGCGCGGGTTCGACACAGCCGACGGTTCCATAATTCCACACGCTGTCGTCTTGGCAGCCGCGCTTTTTCATCGCGGGGATGATGACATCATCATTATAAAGCGCAGGCGAGCCGCCGCCTCTGGAGATGACGCGCATCACCTCTTGCACAAAATCAGGGTTAGAAACGTTGCTGATTCGGGCGTGCCAATTGGGTTGACGGGTCTTGAACTTGTCCAGCACATCCAGCAGCATAAATGAGAGATCGTTGGTCGCATCCGCACCGTTTTCATCTGTGCCGCCAATCGTCAACGCTTGCCCCGTCGGCAATCCGCCAAAATACTCGGTAACTCTGTTCGAGAAAAGGGGGATGATTTCCGACATTTTGACGCATAATGCACAAAATGTATCCTTAAACGTGTCTTCATCAAAAACGCCAGCCTCTTTTTCTTGGAGATAAAGCGGGTAAAGATATTGGTCGATTCTGCCCAAACTAATGCCCTGATCGAGCGATTCGACCTGAATAATCAGTTGAAAGAGCCAAATCAGTTGCAACGCTTCGCGTAGATTATTTGCAGGGTTTTTTGGCACACTTGTTAACACATCTACCAAATCATCTCGGCCGAGCGTGGCCGCCAAATTGCGATATCGTTCTGCAAATTGTTCAAGCGCGTCTAGGGCGATGAGGTTAGCGTTAAGCGAGTTGATGTTGGTTTCTGTTTTTGTTTTGTCTTCGAGAGAAAGGTTGATTTTTTGACGCAGCCCATCGGTTCCGAGTTTGATTAGTTCGCCGAAATCAGGCAGAAAATGGGCAATGCCACCTGCTTCATTGATGATAAATTGGGAGGCATTAAGCTGCTCCACCATATATTTCAGCCCCGTCAGCGTGGGGAAAGATTTTGACAGCAAATTTCGGGTGAGCCAATACGGCATCACCTTTCGTGTCAAAATTCGCTTGGCTTCTGGGTCTACATGGAGCGGATTGGTGGGGCGTGTTTCAAATTTAAAAATATCTTCCAGCATGACGTTGCCCGCCAATTCCACATGACAAATTGCGCCAATCCGATGCTCGGTATGGCTGCCCACGATAATTTCATCATCGTAAATATGGATGGTTCGATTTTGCAGATGGTACGCAAGACTTTTTGCTCGTCGAATGTGGGCGGATGGGTATTTTGACGCTTCTTTTTTGTCGAATTCGGTGTAATGAATCGCCCTTTCCGCGCCCAGTGATGAGGGGCTGGAATTGTGATCAGTCAGCAAGCGTTGTACTCTTTCTGAGGGCATCCACGTTGATGCCGCCCTGTTTTGATTTTTTGTTAAGCCGTTATTCATATGAACCTCGATATGCCTGATTGTGTTAGTCGTGCGTAACCATTTGCCCCCGTGGATGTATGGTACACTGATTTTGCAGATGAACACAAATAAGACGGGAAGTGGGTGCATTTCAGTTCTGGGGTAAATGTATAACATGGCGGT
>CAYSDT010000282.1:0-4588 GCA_964429835.1 uncultured Ardenticatenaceae bacterium
AAAAAATACTCCCCCTACAAAATGCTGAATGGCATCAGCAACGCCAAAAACGAACTCGTCACCCCCGAAGCGTACCAGACAGGCAACTACATCGCCGAACTGACCCGCCGCGTTTACGACTATTACCAAAAAGCGTTACGCCTCAACAACGCGATGGATTTCGACGATTTATTGATGAACACCGTCCTGCTTTTGCAAGAACGTCCCGATGTGCTGGCCGCGTATCAAGAGCGATACCAGCACATCCTCGTCGATGAATTTCAGGACACCAACGTGGCGCAGTATTCGTTACTCAATCTGCTGGCAAAAAATCACAGTAACATCTTCGTCGTCGGCGACAGCGACCAATCCATCTACCGCTGGCGCGGCGCAGATTACCGCAACATCAACCGGTTCCGCGAACAATATCCTGCGGCGCAGATGGTGCTGCTGGAACAAAATTACCGCTCCACCCAGCTTATTTTGGACGCAGCCAAGGCGGTCATCTCCCACAATCCTAATCGCGTTCACAAGGATTTGTTCACCGACAGGCGCGGCGGCGCACCCATCGTCATCCGCGAAGCATACGATGAGCGCGAAGAAGCGACGGTCATCACCATGACGATGGAATCGTTGCTGGGGCAGTATTCGCTCAACGATATGGCGATTATGTACCGCACCAACGCCCAATCGCGTGCGCTGGAAGAAGCGTTGATGATGACCAGTATGCCGTATCGCCTCGTGGGGGCGACGAAGTTCTACAAGCGGCGCGAAGTCAAAGACATCATCGCCTATCTGCGCGTGGTGCATAATCCAGCCGACAGTGTGAGCTTTAACCGCATTTTGAACACGCCCCGTCGCGGGCTGGGATTGAAGGCGCAGGCGACGTTGGGCGAGTGGGCGCGGCAAAATGGGTGGCAGCCCGCCGCCGCCCTCATGCACCTCGCCACCGAACCTGAGCGCGACCATCCGTTCAGGGGACGGGCGTTTAATGCGTTCATGCAGTTGGGGCAAATGCTGCTCAACTGGATTGCGTTGCGTGATGGGGAAGTTGCGAACGAAACGTTCGTCATTTCGGCTCTGTTCGATGCCATCCTCGACCAAACAAAGTACCATCAATACCTGCGTGACAGCGAAAAACAACCCGATGAAGCGGATGAGCGATGGGACAATGTGATGGAATTACGCAATGTCGCCGCCCAAGCGGATGGGGCGAGCTTGACCGATTTCTTGGAAAACGTCGCCCTTGTGTCGGAAACGGACAATTTAGATGAATCACAAACGGCCGTTACGCTGCTCACCCTCCACGCCTCCAAAGGGCTGGAATACCCCGTCGTTTTCATTCCGGGCATGGAAGATGGGGTGTTGCCCCACAGCCGCTCGATGGATGATATGGAAGAGATGGCGGAGGAGCGACGGTTGCTCTACGTCGGCATCACCCGCGCCAAAGACCAGCTTTACTTGTCCCATGCGTTCCGCCGCATGACGTGGGGACGCTCCGATGCGTCCACTCCATCCCGCTTTTTAGGCGATTTGCCACTGGAATTGACTAGCGCGGGCGGCGGGGCAAAGAAGCGGCGGGAACAAACTAAAAAGAAGGCGACTAGCTGGGAATGGTCATCCCAATCAAAGCCCAAACGGGCGAAGAAGAAAGCCGCCCCCACCGTTACCCGTCGCGCCAACGCCGTGCCGCAGACGCGCTCAAAACCGTTGCCCACGCCCAACAGTGTTGATCATATAGAAGAAGGTGTGGTGAAAACGGCCGTTGTTACCTATAAAACAGGCCAAACCGTCCGCCATCGCACCTTTGGCGAAGGCACAGTCATCGAAAGCAAATCGACAGGCAACGATGAAGAGGTGACGGTGGCGTTCAAAGACAAGGCGGTCGGCTTGAAAAAATTGGCTGCCAGCTTTGCCAAACTTGAAATAATTGATAATTAATAATGGATAATTATCAATTATCCATTAAAAATGCATTATAATAGGGTGATGGAGAACATTATGGATAAAAACGAATTTGAAACATCAGGGTATCGCTTGCCGCTGAACATTGAACAGATGGAAGATGGATCGTATATGGCAACAAGTCCAAATTTGAACGGATTGCTTGTATTGGCTGACAGCGTAGAAGAAGCTGTTCGATTAGCTCCTTCGATTGCAAAGGAATTAATTGCTGCCATGCGTGAGATGGGTGTTGAGCCAACTGTTAAAAATGAAATTTTCCATTTCCCCGTAAAAACAGAAGCCCTATTGTTCGCATGAAATACAAAGATTTGACACGCCGATTACGTCAACTGGATTGTGAATTTTTGCGTCAAGCGGCTGGTTCGCATGAAATTTGGCGAAACCTTGCTAACAATAACTTCACTGTAATCCCCAAACATGGCGGGCGCGACATTCCCAATGGAACAGTACGCGCCATTCTGCGCCAACTTGATATTGCCCCCAACGAATTTTACAAACGCGGTAAAATATAATGGAGAATGGAGAATGGAAAATTATCAATTATCCATTCTCCATTACCAATTCCCCCTATGCACTATTTAATCGACGGTCATAATCTCATCGGCAAAATGCCCGATATTCAGTTAAGCGACCCTAATGACGAGGTGAAATTGGTGTTGCGGATACAAGAATGGTTAAACGGCCGTTCTTCCCAACAAGCAACCATCATTTTCGACGGCCGTCGCATGATGGGCGGCGTGTCTAACCAACTCTCCAGTCGTCAACTCACCACCATCTTCTCCCCCGACGGCATTATCGCTGACGATCTGATTATTCGACGGATCAAGCAGGTCAAAAATATCGCAGGGTACACCGTCGTCAGCAGTGATCGGGAGGTCGCCAATGCGGCGCAATCCATCCGCATGAAAACGCTGAGTTCTACTGAATTTATCGAGCGGGCGGGCTTTGTTTTTGACACGCCAAAAAAGAAAAAGCCAAGTAAACCAGTCGTCGCCCCTGAAACCGATAATCCCATCGTGACAGATGCAGAAGTGAACGAATGGCTGGATTTATTTGGGCCAGTGCCTGAACGAAAACCCGTAACTCCATCACGCCCGCAAAAAGCGGCCACGCCGCAAAAGCGGAAGCCAAAAGCGCGGCAGGGGGCTGCGTTCACCGCGCTGGCCTCATCTGAAAACCCTGAGTTAAACGAAACCGAAATTTCGGAATGGATGGAACTTTTTCAGGAAGCGGCCCCATCGCCCCCGCCAAAAAAGAAGCCGAAGAAAAAGAAGGCTACCCCGAAAACACCCATCAATGCACCAAAAATTGAGCGCACAAATGATGTCATCAGTGATGATGATTTGTCAACGTGGCAGGATTGGTTTGGGCAGTAAACGGCCGTTGGGAATTAAGTACTCGTCAAATCAGAAGCCGTCTTTTTGTTAGGAAAATTACGAACGACCATAACACCCTAATTACAACATTTTACATCGCTTCATCGTAGCCAAAAATTGATCAGGGGGACGCGCTGCTCAGTCGCGGCGTAATTCGGGAGTCGATATAGGTTGCTTGATTTGCCAGATGTGCAATGTTACAATTTGTACATAATGTACAAATTGTTAATTTAAGTGTGGAGAATGTTATGCAAAGAACAATTTCAGCAACTAATTTGCGAACAAGGATCAAGCGGGTCATCAACGAAGTGGGTTATGGGCAGAATCAATACGTTATAGAAAAATTCGGAGAGCCAACGGCAGCCATTATCAATATGGATGATTACGCACTGTTGCAAGCTATTCAGCAACCCGAAGTCATCAATTCTTTTGCAGATGTTTTAGATAACATTCGCTTACGCAATCAAGATATAGATTTAGACGAAATCAATGGATTAGTTGAAGAAGCACGTTCTGCATTTTATGAGAGCCAGCTTAATTAGTGCATGATGTTTAGAGTTGTCGTCGATACAAATGTTTTCATCAGTAGTCTTCTCTCGACAAGGGGGGTGCCGTATCAACTTATGGAAATGTGGAGAAACGGCCGTTTTCACCTCATCACCTCCCCCTATCTTATCAAAGAATTAACCCGTGTTCTTACCTATCCACGTATTGCCAAACGCTTACAAATTACAGGTGCAGAAACAGCGACTATCACCCAATACCTGCTTGCTAATGCAGAGATGATGCCGGGAATATTGCAGCTACCTGGTGTTACCCGTGATCCGAAAGATGATGCTGTCGTGGCTTGCGCCAAAGAGGGCAATGCTGATTATATCGTTTCTGGTGATGATGATTTGCTGGTTTTGGAAGAGTTTCAGGGAATACAAATGATCAGGCCAACTGATTTTGTAGCTTTGTTTGGATAATTGCAAGGTGTAAACGTTTCCATCCAAAAAACCATCCCCCTGAAAATTGACCAGGGGACGCGCTGCTTAGGCGCGGCGCAATTCGGGAGCCTGTGGTCGTTCACTAATCAGCAGCATTGCGTTGGGATTTCGTTTGTCGCAGGTGTCTGTGTTATGTTAAGATAGAACATGACATAACATGATGGAGAACCTGATGATCAAGCAACGCAGAAAAATTTTGATTTTTACCCTGTTCCTTCTATTGCTAACGGCCGTTTCCCCCATTTTCGCTGACGACGGCGGCTACGTCGTGCAAGCAGG
>CAYSDT010000283.1:0-4578 GCA_964429835.1 uncultured Ardenticatenaceae bacterium
ATACAATTAGAAGATGTTATCTCTTCGATGGAACTGGAGAAGTAATTATGCGTTACGCACATCCACAAGGACACGTTTTTTATCGTAAGATGGCGCATCCGCGCCCTAAAATTTCGCACGGGGAAGGCATTTACCTGTACGATGAGAGCGGCAAGCGGTACATTGATGGCTCTGGCGGGCCGTTGGTGGTAAATGTGGGACACGGCCGTTTTGAAATTGTCAACGCGATGCAGAAGCAAGCACAATCGGTCGCTTACATTCACGCCATCATGTTCACCAGCGACGTGCTGGAAACATACAGCAACGCATTGGCAAAAATTGTCCCCCTGCCAGATGCACGCTTCTACTTTCTCAGCAGCGGCTCGGAAGTGGTGGAGGCGGCTAACAAGCTGGCGCGGCAAATACAGATGGCACGGGGGGAAAACGGCCGTCATCTCATCATTAGTCGGTGGCAAAGCTATCACGGCATGACATTGGGCGCATTGAGTTCAAGCGGCCGTCCCAGCCTTCGCGCCCCCTACGCCGACATGATGCACGATATGCCCCACATCGCCCCGCCCTATCCGTACCGCGATTCTGCCAGCGGTATCGAAGCCGCCAATCGACTGGAAGCGAAAATTTTGGAAGTCGGCGCAGAAAATGTCGCCGCCTTTTTGGCGGAACCGATTAGCGGCGCAAGTTTAGGAGCGGCCGTTCCCCCCGACGACTATTGGCCGCGTATTCGTGAAATTTGTGACCAATACGGCGTACTGCTCATCGCAGACGAAGTGCTGGTCGGCATGGGACGCACGGGCAAATGGTGGAGCATGGAACATTGGGACGTTGTGCCTGACATCATGGTGACATCCAAAGGGCTGGCGGGCGGCTATTTCCCGCTCGGCTTTGTCGCCGCCAAAGGGGATGATGTGAATCTAATTCAGCAGGAATTAGGCGATTTTAATCATGGCGGCACGTTCAGCCATCATGCGGTTGGCGCGGCGGCTGGCTTTGCCACGCTACGCCTCATCCAAGAGGAAGGGTTGGTTGAAAATGCGGAGAAGATGGGTCAACTTTTGGGCGAGAAATTGCGCGAAGCGTTAGGAGATCATCCCAATGTGGGCGACATTCGCGGCAAGGGGCTGTTCTGGGGTGTGGAAATTGTCAAAGATCGCGCCACAAAAGAGCCGTTTCCCGTTGCCGAACACCGCGCATGGAAAATATGGGAGAGTGCATTTGATATGGGATTGGTAGCGTACTATTCACAAGGGTGTGCGGACAGTGTGAATGGTGATTTGCTCATGTTGGGGCCGCCGCTGATTATCAATGAAACCCAAATTGACGAAATGGTGGGTATTTTGGCGTTGGCGATTGAAAAACAGTTTACATAATTCCCGTAACATCTCAATAACTTGGGGCAAAGACCTGACAGGTTTCATCAAGGCCTCTTGTTTTACACGAGTATCTTTGAAAAACCTGTCAGGTCTCCCCGAAATACTGAGAAGATACTAATTCCCAATTGTCTCTGTAATTTCCTCAAAGTTCGACATGGTTCAAAATAGAAAAATTCATCTTTATAATTCAGCAAAATAATAGAACGCGGATGATGGCGGATTTAACGGATAAACGCGGATTTTCTTTGTTTTATCTGCGTTTATCCGCCAAATCCGTGCGCGAAGCATCCGCGTTCTATTTTTCCATTAGGTTGTGCAATAACACACTGTAAAGCAAAAAATTGATTTTTTGAACCATGTCAAATTGATGATAAAGGGAAGGAAAAACGGCCGTTTTTCAATCAAAACTATCATGGGAAATTTATCCTGCCCCCTTCACAAACATCTCCCGACCACCTATAATCGTTGGACATTAATCCCTGTTACGAGCATATACATTGAGATAACAATATGAAGAATAAAATCACCCGTTGGTTAGCCCCCCCTATTTTTGAAGATGACGATGAAAAAATATGGCGTGCCAGCCTGTTAAATGTCACATTGCTTACGATGATGCTGTTTCTTGTGATAATACTTATTGGCAATTTGCTGGGCGGCAACGTATCCATAAATATATATATTATTGATGGGATCATCTTTGTCACTTTCTTTCTTCTGCGTCGTTTACTATTTTCTGGCAAAGTTGATTTAACTGGTATGATTTTCATTGCCACCACATTTACACTTATGACGGTGGTCATGTTCAATTTGGGAACGATTCGTACTCCCACCATGTCATTCTTTTTACCGTTAATTATTATTGCAGGTTTTTTGTTTGGTAGAAAAGGGATCACCATTATTGCGATATTAAATTCATTGCTCGTGTTTGGCCTGATATGGGCTGAAAATGCAGGGATTCTACCCACTCCAGATTATGCAGTCGGCATCACCCAATGGGTCGCATTTGTCTCTCTTTTCGGACTGATTGGGGCATTGACTTATTTTTTGTACAGAACAACAGTTCAAGCATTGGAAAAACAATTTGAAGAAGTGACTGCTCGTAAACAAGTTGAATTGGAGTTGCGTCGGAGTGAGACTCGTTTTCGACAGATTTTTGAATTATCACCGCAGCCAATTGCAATTACAGATGCAAACGGCCGTTTCATAAACATCAATCAAGAATTCTGCAAAATAACAGGCTATACCGCAGAAGAGCTAATCCAATCTACAGCCGCAGAACTCGGATTCTACAGCGCAGAGTACCGATCTCAATTTTTACAAGAACTGCAATTAAGCGAAGAAGCCAATGATATAGAGATTGATTTTCGTATTAAAGATGGAACAGTGATCAACACATTGGTACACGCTTCATTCATCCAACTTGAAGAAGAACGTCATATTTTGGCCTCATTTGTTGACATTACCGAACGTAAACAAGCAAGCGTTGCGTTGCAAGAGAGCGAAAAGCGATACCACTATCTGTTTGACATCCTCCCTTACGGTGCAGAAATAATAAATCTGGATGGCATTATTACCAATTGTAATGATCATACCGCACATATTTTTGGATATGAACAGGGTGAGTTAGTTGGTAAATCAGCAACAATACTATACGATGCTGAATCAATGCGGATTTTTGACAAAAAATTCTCCAGTGTCGTCAGTGGGAATATCGAACGTGCTGAACTTGAAATGTCATGTAAAGATGGCAGTAAAATAACAGTTATACGCACTGGCGCACCTATATATGATGCTGAAAATATAGTAACGGGCATTCTAACGATAACGGTAGATATAACAAAACGGGTGCAAGCAGAGAAAGCACTGCAAGAAAGCGAAGAACGCTACCGTCTGCTGGCCGAAAATGCGGGCGATTACATCTGGACGATGGACTTAAACACGATGACCATCACCTATGCCAGCCCAGCCGTTGAACGCATTTTGGGATTTACGCCGCAAGAAGCAATGGCAACGCCAGTAACCGAAAAGTATCCCCCGCATATGCAAGCCAAAGCCAAACGCATCATGCAAGAGGAGTTTACGCGGTATGCAAAAACAGGGGGGGCGCATAATCTGACCAGAACAGAAGAAATGGATGTTTACCATAAAGACGGCAGCATCGTGCAGATAGAGATGTCCATGCGGCTAGTACAGAACAATGGCAAACTGCCTACTACCATTATCGGCGTTACCCGTGATATTACCCAGCGGATGCAGATGGAGAAGTCCCTGCAAGAGAGCGAGAGCCGTTACAAGGAACTCTCTAGCCTGACGTTTGAAGGTATTATCATGCACAAAGGCGGCCCGATATTTGATTGTAATCAAACCTTTCTTGATATGAGTGGCTACAAACTTGATGAGATTATCGGTACAGATATAACCAACTTAATGTTCCCTCCCCAATGGCATGACATTATTTTAAATAATATCGAGAACCAAGTAACTGCACCATATCGAGTAGAAATTAAGCGCAAAGATGGCTCCATTTTCCCCGTTGAATTAGAAGCCAGAGAGTTGAATCGTGATGGGGAGCGAATGCGTGTGGTTGTCGTCAGAGACATTACCGAGCGACTGCAAATCGAAGAGGCGTGGCGGCGTGCCGACACCATCCTGAGTATGAGTCAAGCGGCAACCTTTTTGTGGCGAAATGAAGATGGATGGCCTATTGAATTTGCTTCTGGCAATACGGATAATTTATTTGGCTATACAGCCGAAGAATTTTTATCGGGACATATAGCCTATAGAGAACTTATTCACCCTGATGATCTGGATACTGTCGTTGCTGAAGTAGAAAGCAACAGTGCCAATGAAGCGTGTCAACAATTTATCCACACCCCTTACCGCATTATTAACAAAGATGGAACAATTAAATGGGTTGATGACCGTTCGCAAATCAGGAGAAATGAAGAGGGGAACATTACGCATTATCAGGGTATTGTTTTAGATATTACCGAGCGCGTACAGGCGGCACGGGCGTTGAAAAAAGAGCGCGACTTTGCCGAAAGTTTGGTCAACACCGCGCAAACCATCGTCTTAGTATTAGATGTAGAGGGACGAATTGTACGCTTTAACCCGTACATGGAGGGAATTTCGGGGTATGCACTGACGGAAGTACAGGGCAAAGATTGGTTCAGCACCTTTTTGCCTGAAGAGGAGCAGGAGCGCATAC
>CAYSDT010000284.1:0-4567 GCA_964429835.1 uncultured Ardenticatenaceae bacterium
CGTCTGTTACAAGAAACATGCTAAAGCATGTTGAAAATGGTTGCCGTAGTGCGCTAAAGCGCACTTTTTATAACAGCCATTGGTTTTAACCGATGGCGACGGGCATAATTTGGAGTATGCAGTCGCCCTACTTACATGGTATGATGCTGGCGCGTTATTTTCAATAAATACGACCCCCACAAGGAGTAATATGAGCGAACAGAAGAAACCCGCAGACCAATCCAAATCCAATCCCAAGCAAATTTCCGTTGACGTAGCCAAAGATTTAGAGGCCGTTTACGCCAATCTCGCCTTCATTAGTCACACCCCCGCCGAAATGGTGATCGATTTTGCCCAAGTGTTGCCCCGCACCCCGCGCGGGCAGATAAAATCGCGCGTCATCATGTCGCCCATGCACGCCAAAATGCTGCAAGCGGCATTGGTTCAAAATATCGCCAATTACGAACGTCAATTTGGCCCCATCCAGATGCCGCGCAATTTGGCACAGCAATTTTTCACGCCGCCACAAGATGGCAGAGGCGGGTAAGAAGGAAACGTTAGTGTCGTTAGTTATTCGCCACCCTTTATACACGGCGAATAAATTCACAGCTACGGTTGCGAAGTCGGCCTTCGCCGACTGAGACCTAGACCGCGTAGGCGGTCTTTGCAACCCGTAGGCGCGGTTTTAACCGCCAGCCAACAGGTGGCGAATAATTCGTGACACTAACAGGAAACCAAAAAGTTCAACTTTTCGTTCTGACAGGATTTATGCCTTATTGGGCAAAAGTTGAACTTTTTACAGAGGAGTTAATAATGGATCAACTAAGCGCAATTATTGATGATATTCGAGAAGAATTTGAACTAAAAAGCAATGCGCGTGACTTGGCGTACCAACGGTCGCGCAAATTGATCAGCTTATGCGCCCGTTCCATTCGCGCCATCCACCGTGAAGAGTGGGAGGTGGCCGATGGGTTGATTGATGAGGCACAAACGGCCGTTTCCACCCTAGTCGCTGGCGTAGACGGCTACCCATCCCTTTACCACGCAGGCTACACCCAAGACGCGATCAAGGAATTTGTCGAAGCAAAACTCACCTACGCGATGGTGCGCGATTTACCGTTGCCCACGCCGCAAGAGTTAGGCACTGAGTCTAAAACATGGCTCAACGGTTTGGCAGAAGCGGCCACCGAGCAACGTCGCCGCATTCTGGACATCATTCGGCACGGTCACAGCGAAGAAGCTGAGCGGCTGCTGGACAAAATGAACGATATTTACAGCGTGTTGGTGACGATTGATTTCAACGATTCCATCACCGGCGGCTTACGACGGCGCACAGACACCGTTCGCGCCGTGCTGGAACGCACACGCGGCGATGTGACCACCAGTTTACGGCAAGCGCAGTTGGAAGCGGCGTTGCAAGCATTGGAAAAGCGATTAGAAAATAATGAATAATGAATTTTTAATAATGAATTGTGAAGTAGGTACACGTTTACTTCATTATTCATTATTCCCAATTCATTATTCATTATTATTTAGGGCAACGATGAACAGTCCCACTCCTGTACCCGCAATCATGCCCGCAAGCAGGGCGATGGGCAGTTTTTCGATGAGTTGATTGATTTCGTGGGGCGAAAATTCGGGGCCATGACCGTGAATGCCTGTTTTCAGCACCATGAAAACAAGCGTCAGAGCGATTGTGCTGAGGGCGAACAGGATGCCAACAACGGCCGTTTCCACCACCAGAACCCATCGCCTTTGCACCCGCCCACCCGCATATTTTTGGATGAGATGAAGGAGTAAAACGGCCGTCCAGCCCACCCCCATCGCCAATACGCGCCTAAAATCGCCTTCTAACGCCATCCAAACGGCGGTGTAGACCGCCATGAGAATGAGCAACCATTTGAAAAAGGGGAAGCGGTCGGGAATTTGAACCATAATGCAAGATTGTAGCGTAGCAATTGGACATGGCAACGCCATGTCCCTACAGTAGGGGTTTGGTGTTGCCAAACCCAACATCATAACACAGGAAAATACAATGGAAGAACGACGTAAACGTGAAAAAGGGAATAATGTCAACTGGTTATGGCTGTTTGTTGCTCTTTTTGTTGGCGTGGGCGGGACGGCCGTTTTCTTCGCATTAAGCAACCGTGTCCAACCCGCCCCAATCATCATCGTTCCCCCAGAACCGACGGTGACAGCAGCCCCATCGCCCACGCCCGCGCCGCTGACCGTGTTCGTGAACGGTGCTGTCGTTGCGCCCGGCTTGGTGGAAATTCCCGCAAACGGCCGTTTGCAAGATGCAATCGCCGCCGCCGATGGGTTCACAGACGATGCCAACACCGCCATTATCAATCTGGCGCAACCGTTGCAGGATGGCGTGCAAATTTATGTGCCGACGATTGATGAAGAAGAAACGGCCGTTTCCCAACCCAGCACCGTCGTCATCGAAGCCGCCCCCGCCGAAACGGGCAGTGGTGGCAGTCCAATCAACATTAACCGCGCCACCGCTGCTGAATTAGAAACATTGCCCGGCATTGGCCCCAGCACCGCCGCCAAAATCATCACCCATCGCCAAGAAAACGGCGACTTCGCCACCATCGAAGCGGTCATGGACGTTTCTGGCATCGGCGAAGCCAAATTCGCCGCCATGAGCGCACTAATCACCGTTGAATAGAATGGGACATTGATTTCACTAATGAACACTGATTACCTTCTTTTTATCTGTGTTTATCAGTGAAATCAGTGTACAGAATCCAAAATGCCCAAAGAATCAGCTTTTACGGCCGCACTTTCCCGCCTTGCACGGATACCATTTGCACTGCAAAGCGAACGGCCATTTACCCCACCAGAAAAAGCCCTCATCCTCAAACCGTGCTGTGTCAGCCAAGCGATGCTCACCACGCCGCTGCTCGTCGCCCTCAGCCAGCAGTACCCCGCCGCCCGCTTCGATTGGGCAATCAGCGATTGGGCGCGGCCAACCATCATCGGCAACACGCGCCTGACAGAACTCATCAGCACGGGGGCGGGGGGGATGGATGGGTTAAGTTGGCGCGACCTGTCCGCGCTTGCCAAGCGGCTGGAACGCGAACAATACGACACGGTTTTCATCCCCAGTCGCTCCAGTTTATTGTCGTTGGTGGCGTGGATGGCGCACATTCCGCAACGCATCGGCTTGCAGGTGGATGGGCGCGGTTTTGCCCACACGCACGCTGTTGCCCCCGCTAAAGATGTTGTGCAGGAAACGGCCGTTTACCTCTCATTAGCAACCGCCGCTGGCGTATCCGACGAAGCGATGGCCGCCGCCAAGATGGAATTCTACCCGCCAGACAGTGCCAGAACGGCCGTTACCGAACGCCTAATTGATGATGTCGATTGGCTCGGCGAAAAGCCGCTTTTTATCATTCATCCCGGCGGCGGGCGCAACCCCGTCCGCACAAATCGGCATAAACAGTGGCCGATGGAGCGATTCGTGCGCCTCATCAACGGCTTGGGCAAAGCGTATGATGCCCAAATCCTGCTCGTGGGTGATGTTGAAGATAAGCCGCTGGTCAGCAAAATCGCCAGCCTGACTTCTGTCCCCGCCGCCGATTGGTCGGGGCGGATGGATTTAGGCGAGATCGGGGCGTTGAGCGAAGTGGCCGATCTGTATATTGGACACGACACGGGGCCGACGCATGTAGCAACGGCAGTTGGTTGCCCCGTTCTCGCCATTTTTGGCCCCAGCGACCCGCGCATTTCGCAACCCTACACAGATCGCCCTGAGCGGTTGTGCGTGTTAGCACAAGAAAACCGCCACATCCCCTTTGCATGGGATGACAGCGTAAGTATCGAAACCGCTTTGCAAGCGGTGGAGACGTTGCTTTCCCCACCAGAAGAACCAACCGCCGCCTAATGAAGTACGGCTCTAAAACAAAACTGGCTCAATCTTGCCTTTGATGTTGTGTACGGAATAGCGTACACTTTGGAGCAGAAACAAATTGATTTATACGAGGGAAAAATGTCAACAATAACAGCAACAAAGGCACGAGCTAATTTTTATCGTCTTATTGACGATGTGGGACTGTCACATGAGCCAGTTTTAATTACAGGCAAACGAAATAACGCCGTTCTCTTATCCGAAAGCGATTGGAGAGCAATTGAAGAGACAATTTATTTACTCAGTGTACCAGGGATGCGTGAATCCATCATAGAAGGAATGAACACACCGATACATGAATGTGTAGATGAAAGTGGGCTTGAATGGTGAACTGGCGACTTGTATTCACAAAAAAAGCGACGAAAGACGCTAAAAAATTAACCGCCGCAAAATTGCGACCAAAAGCAGAAGAGTTGCTTGCCGTCTTGCGTGAAAACCCATATCAAAATCCACCACCGTATGAAAAATTAGGTGGTGACTTATCTGGATCATATTCGCGGCGAATCAATATCAAGCATCGTTTGGTTTACGAGATTATGAATACGGAACGAGTTGTGAAAGTGTTAAGAATGTGGTCACATTACGATTGATTCTCTGATAGCGTATCAATTGTTATCGTAAACGGCCGTTTTTCACACCATTCTCAGGTTACTTAAAATTGTCATTCCCGTG
>CAYSDT010000285.1:0-4565 GCA_964429835.1 uncultured Ardenticatenaceae bacterium
ACATTTTTTGTCTAAGGGATTGTCGTTGCTGTTGGTGGAATTAATGTAGGCGTGGTGGTGGGAATAACGGCCGTACTGGTCGGTGTTGCAGTCGATGTGGCCGTGTCTGTCGGCAGTGGTGTGTTTGTTGCGGTCGGTGGTGGCGGGGTCAGTGTCATGGTGGGGGTGATGGGCGGCATTGTCGGCGGGATGATTGTCGCTGTTGGCGTAACCGTTGGTATTGGCGTGGGGATGGTTGTGGGCGTGGGGATGACGGTTGGTGTGCTGGTGGGAACGGCCGTTTGTACAATCGTCGGCAAAATGGTGGGCGTGGCTGTGGGGGGGATGATGATCGGCGTGACCGTCATCACCAGCGGCGGCAGATAAAGCGTGCGCCCCGCCACCAGATAGCTGCTGCTGAGGCAGTTCGCCTGCATGATGGCGTACACCGTCGTTCCGTGCCGCACTGCCAAACTGTAGAGCGTATCCCCCGCCTGAACCTGTTGCGAATGCCACCAATGTGGCGGGCCGCAAGCGATCCGTGTCGGCGGTTGTGGCGGCAGATAGATGGTTAAGCCCGTGAGCATCTGCTCCATCGCCAGACAGTTGGCCTGTGCAATTTCAGCAACAGTCGCCCCAGTGGTGATGGACAGGCTGTAGATGGTTTCGCCTTCGTGGACGGTGTGTGCTTGCCAGTGGGCGGGGAAATTGTCACAACTGGGGAGGAGAGAAACGGCCGTTTTCCCCTCATTAGTCGTAACAGTCACCGTCGCCACCGCTTCCAAAACAGTTGCCGTTGTCGTTGGCAATGAAATGGTAACGGCCGTTCCTTCCGCCGTCGCTTCCATCGTCCCCACCACATTTGCAATCAACGACTCCCCATCGCGCCCGTCCTGTTGTGACATGAACAGGGCGAGGGCAACGGTGACGATAACGGCCGTTGTAATCAGCAAATTTGTGCGAATGCCAGTCATGGATAATTAGCAATGAGCAATGAGTAATGAGCAATTTTGTTCATTACTCATTACTCATTGCTCATTGGAAAGAGGCAGTAAAGCCGAAAAAACAGTGCCATTATCTTCGTCGTTTTCCACCCACAGCCGCCCGCCTTTGGCTTCGATGAGTGAGCGCGACATTGCCAGTTGCGGCGTTGCGCCGCGTTCGTCGAAAATGTGGGGCAGATCGGCAGCGGTAATGCCAACCCCATCACCGCCGATGGCGAGGTGCAGGTAGCTCAGTTTGCCCGCATCTTCTTCGATACTGTGGGCGGTGGCCGTGATGTAAACACGCCCTTTTGTGTCTGCTTGTTGACAGCTAAACTCCAGCAGCCCATCCAGCGCGGAAGTGAGCATGTGGTACGCTGTTGGCAAAATGGGCAATTCGGGGGCGATGGTACAGTCGAAGCGCAACTGTTTTCTGCGAATTTGAGACAATATGCCGCCAACGGCCGTTTCGATTATATCCTCCACCTTGAGCGCAATTTGAGGCGTTTCCGCCAAACGACGGCTGTCGGCGGTCGCTTGCACCAGTTGCGCCAACAGTTGCGCCATCCGCTCGGTGTTGGTTTGAATGTTGTGCAGGAAATTGCGCTGTTTATCGCTGATGATGCCCGCTTGCTCTTTTAACAGCAGATCAGTGTAGCCAGTAACGGCCGTTATCGGGGCGCGTAATTCGCGTGCCAACAGTAACGCCGCTTGATTCCCCGCGCTCTTTTCCCATTCTAGCAGATCGTTTTTCAGCGTTTGAATCTGCATATGCGCTTCTTCCAACTGCCCAGAATAACGGGTGATGGTCAACATCACCCACTCGGTGCTTAACTCCGTTTCAGAGGCGGCGACCATCGCCAACGCCTCTTCGGCATCGAGCAACGCTTCGCGCAAGGCGGCGATTTCGTCTTCTAATTCGGCGGTGTGAACGGTATGACCGTGCTTTTCCATGACGGCTAAGGTGGCGGTCAACGCTTGCCGCCGCTGGCTGCTGTCGTTGAGCCGTTGATCGGTCTGTTGTAATCGTGCTTCTAATGTTTGACTGTACGCTTCCAAATCGTCCCGCTCTTTTTCAAGGGTGATGAGTTGTCCAGAAACGGCCGTTTCGTCCTGTAACGCTGAGAAATTATCGTTGTCGAGCAACGCAGATGCGGCGACCCGCACCCGTTCGGCATTGCTGATGGCGGTGGCGATGTATGTTGCCAACGCCATCGCCAACTGGTTACGCTCTTCATTATGATCGCCCTCGTCCGCGTGGCCGGCAAAAAGCAACAGCCCCATCGCTTCCCCTTTGGCTGTGATGGGTAAGATGAGCAGTCCGCCCAGCGCGGGCAATCCCATCTCTTGATACCACGCCCCCAACTGCCGCGCCCCGCGTCCGACAAGGGTTAATTCCAGCGGTTGCTGTTTGCGTAACACTTGGCGAAATGCCGGCCAATCGCTGAGATTCAGCGTCCATTGGCGCGGCTCATTTTCTTCAATTTGCGGCTGATTGCTGATTAAATGCAGATTACTTGGCTCATCTGCATCTAGCGTGATGATGCCGACGAATGCCGATTGGGTCAGTTCAGCGGCAAGATAGATGGCGTGATAAAGGATGTTTTCTTTGCTGGTGGGAAGAATAACGGCCGTTGATAACTCCAATGCCTGCGTCAATCCATCGCGCCTGCTGCGGCTGTGTGAAGTGGGGGGGCGATGGGTTTCGTGGTAAAGCAGCACCGCCCACAGGGGGAAGGCGACCAGATAGCCAAGCCGCACCCAGCCGATGGCGACGGCGATGAGCAGGACGAACAGGGTGATGGTTCGCAGTGATGTCCGTTTTTCGTGGTTGAACAGCAGGACGATAAAGCCTGAGCCGTAGACAAAAAGGGTGAGCAGCATCCATAACCCCATCGCCCCCGCCGCTGTCCCCGATTGGACAACGTATGCGCTCATGATCAAGATGAGGAAGATGCCAATTGCCATGAGGGTGTCGCCTAGGCGTGGCAGTTGGCGCGATTGGGGAACGAGTGCCCAGACGATTAAAACGGCCGTTACACTGTCGGCGGCATAATCAAGGGGGAGCAGAAGGGGGCTGTCCGCATCAAGTAATATCACGGCCAATAACAGTGCCAGTCGCATCACAAAAATGCCGCCAGATGCGGCCATCATCCGCATCGCGCCCCGATTTTGCCGATCCCGTCGCCATACCCCCAATGCCAGCCCAAAAATAATTTGCAGGGCAAACAGTGTTACCAAATGGTAAACAAGACTGCCAGGCGGCTGGTTAAGGAGTTGTGATAGATCGGTTAGCATGGTCTCCTAAAGGGATACCCTCACCCCAGCCCTTTCCCGAAGGGAGAGGGTTAGGGTGGGGGCTTAATTCGTTAAGAACAGTCGTAGTTCCACGTCGGTCAACGGCCGTTTTGATGCCGTTGCATAAAAGCCGCTGTCCCACAGCGGTGTGTTCGCTTTTGATTGTTGTTGAATCGTCTCCTCTGAGCCGTTTTTGAACAGGGTGGATGCCCAGCCACTGTCTTTTTGCGATGGGCAAGAGACGACGAGATGGACATATTCCGGTCGCACGTCGGCGTGAATGAGGTGGCACGCATTGGCCGTCGCCAGCCGCTCGATGGCGATTTTTACGGGTTGGTGCAGGGCGGTCGGCAACGGGCGGATGGATCGCCAGACGATGGCGTAGCTGTTTTCTCCTTTGGCACTGTACATGATGTCATCGGTGGACATGACTGCTTTGCCGTGTAATAAATTGAGCAAAACGGCCGTTAATCCATCAGCACGCTGCCGTAATTCGTATAGCGGGGCTTCGGCCAGCGCGGTTAGGATGAAATAATGGTGGTCACTCACGCGGCGGGTGTAGAGCAGTAAGTCATCCCCGCCTTCAGAAAAGGACATGAATTGCAGCCGCGTTTGCGACTTTATATCCAGCCATTCGCTGCTGACAAGGCGGACAACATATCGCGCTTGGGTGATGTTGAGCCGTCCCCAATGGGCTAAATAATCATCATCACGGGCAATAACGGCCGTTTGTACCACTTGATCCAATTCCACCTTTTGCAAGGCGGCGATGAGAACGGCGGTATCGAACTGTTCATTTTGCGGGGCGGGGGTGCTGAATGGGGCGGCAATAACGGCCGTTTCCATCATCCCCCGCAACTCATTTTCGTTCCACTCGCGGCAGACTGTCCCTTTGATTTTGTCAGTGCAGGCGGCGGGCAAGCCATCGCTTTTTTGCGCGGTGATAACGATGAGACGGGCATCGGGTTGAAGGTTTTGGAGAGAAACGGCCGTTTTGCAGGCATCTTCTGCTGGAATAAAGACCCAATCCTGCGGCTGGCGCATGATCGCCAACTGCGCGTCGTCCAATGTTGGCACAACGACGACCTTTATCTGGCGCATTTTGGCAAGGGATTGCCGTAGTCGCCGCACAAAGGGCATATCGGTGTTGATAATCAGTGCATATTCCATAGGCGTAATTTTAGCACGTTTTTATGACGGGGTGACAACAACGGATTAAGGAAATGAACGGATGTTGCGGTTGGGGGATTATCCAGGGTTGTTCAGTTCTGTTTACAAAAAAGAATTTGGACACTGATTTCACAG
>CAYSDT010000286.1:0-4562 GCA_964429835.1 uncultured Ardenticatenaceae bacterium
GAAGAGCAGCGATTTGGGGTCGCGCACAAGGAAAAGTTCAAACAGTGGCGCACCGAAGTGGACGTGCTGACGCTGACCGCCACCCCCATCCCGCGCACGTTGCATATGAGCCTGACGGGCGTTCGCAACATCAGCATCATCGACACCGCGCCGTCGGAGCGGCTGCCCGTGCAGACGTATGTCGGCGAATTTGACGAGACGCGGCTACGACGCGCCATCTTGCGCGAACTGGATCGGGGCGGACAGTTGTTTTTCGTCCATAATCGGGTGCAAAGTATCAACATCGTTGCCGCCCGGCTGCAAACCCTCATCCCCGAAGCGAATATCGCCATTGGGCATGGGCAGATGGGCGAGCGGGCGTTGGAAAAAATCATGGCTGATTTTACCGAGCGGAAAATTGATATTTTGCTCAGTACGACGATTATCGAGAGCGGCATCGACTTCCCCAACGCCAATACGCTCATCGTTGACCGCGCCGAAATGTTCGGGCTGGCGCAGTTGTATCAGTTGCGCGGGCGGGTTGGGCGCGGCGTGCGGCGGGCGTATGCGTACTTTTTCCACGAACGATGGCGCGGTCTGTCGGACGTGGCGCGGGTGCGATTGGAGACGCTGGCGGAAAACACACAGCTTGGCGCGGGGTACACCATCGCCCTGCGTGACATGGAAATTCGTGGCGTAGGCGACCTGCTGGGCGCGTCGCAGAGCGGCCACATCAGCGCGGTGGGATTTGATTTGTATACGCGATTGTTGACAACGGCCGTTAAACGAAGCAAAGCCGCCCGCAAAGGTGAACCCATCTCTGGACACGATTTGCCCGCCGCCGTGCTGATCGATCTGCCGCTGCCCGCGTACATCCCCACCGATTATGTGCCAGAAGCGGCACTGCGCCTGCGCCTCTATCGCCGCATGGCGACGCTGGACGGAATGGAAGAGATTGAGGGCGTGGATGCGGAGTTGACGGATCGGTTCGGGCAGTTGCCTGACCCTGTGCATAATTTGCTCTATCAGTTGCGGGTGAAGATATTGGCGGGGTTGGCGGGAGTAACGGCCGTTACGGCCGAAAACCACCAAATCAAAATCCGCTACCCGAATTTGGCACATCTTGATCGGGTAGCGTTGCAACGGTATTTGGGTGCAAATGTGCGCGTCAGTCGTGAGGCGATCTGGTTGTCGCAGGCGATGGGAACGCGGGAGTGGAAAATCGCGCTGGTGCAGTTGTTTGAGCGGTTGGAAGCGCGATAAAAATAATGAATAATGAATAATGAATTTTTAATTGTGAATGGGGGTGTCGTTGACTCTTTGCAAAAGTGAGCCATTCTGTGTTTTAGGATGCCAAGCGTGATATTTATGGAATTTGCAAAACGGCCGTTTCATTTTCAGATCGTTTTTCTTGCAGCACAGTCACACTTAAATAAGTGCCATCATAAGACCATTGCGGCTCTGACAGCCGAGTAGCACCAGTTACCGCCAATGGATACGCGGTTTCAGTGCGTGTATCAAAAATGGACAAACCTGCTTTTGCATCTTGATATACAAGATGACTGCTGTCAGGTGACCAGACTGGGGTGATTGGAACGGCCGTTAATGGGGGTAAAAACACACTGTTTTCTAAATCATAAATGATGAGATTGTGGTCGGGGTTAAAAAAGGTGAGGAAACGGCCGTTTGGCGAGAAAGTCGTGTACGCATCAACTCCAGCATTGTAATAGTCAGCTTTGGCAAATGCAGTTTGAGAAAAAAGATTTTCTCCCGTCATTTGATCAAGCAAATGTAGCTGGAGAGAATCTTCTTCTGGAGTTAGATATGCCAGATAATGGCCGTCAGGGGAATAGTGACCATAAATCCCATCCGGAATAACCATTGTGATCGTGTCACTCTCGGTATCCCATAATTGCAAGTTGGCAGATACTAATCCAGACATTAAATCCAGATAATGATTTACCTCATTTATCCAAGTGATAACCAGTACGTCGTCAGTGTCAGGAAGAATATCTACAAAACGATTAAAGGGTTGTTGACGGCTTTTTTCATCAATATCAGACAGAAGAAATTTAAAATGGGTTCCGTATTCTGATTCTTCATACGCAGGATTGATAACTGTCTGTGCTAAAATTGCTGCGGAAGTGTTGTACGAATTACCACGTTCCTGAGTAAGCATGACATAATTTTGACTTGTTCCTTTTACAGAGCCATCAAAACTCGTGCTACCAAGAACTTCACTTGTTTCAGCATTGACTATGTTAATAGCAGTCCAGCCAGGTCCAATATGCACTTGAAGAACAAATAATTCATCACCTAGCCAATGCGTGTAGTAGCCCGACCCGTCTAATTCTGTTGCTGACATATCTGTACTGATTATTTTCCAGTTAGAAAGCCCTCCATCTTCGATCCAGCCGCCCGTAAGGAAAAAATACGCGCCAGATGGATGCCAAAAGATTTGGGGATTTCGTAAGAAGTCTGTTGGTGTTATGTTAATTGATTGAAAATCAGTCATTTCAACATAGATAATTTGGGCAAGGTAATCTTCTGATTCTACAGCATAAACAAATTCCTCATCGCTTGGAGACCATGATATTTGAGTTCCAATAAATTCATGAATTACCTGTACATCATCAGTCCATTTTATTTCTTCGTTGACATCAATAGTGGGTATCAGTGTCGGCACTATCGGCGTTGGTGGTTCTGGCGTGTTTGTTTGTTGAGGGGTTGGTGATGGTTCGGCAGTTGGTATTGACGTAGGTGGTGGTGTTTGTGAAGCGGTTGGAATTGGTGTGGAGGTGATGGTGGGGGAAACGGCCGTTTTCGTCACTTCCACCACATCTGCCACCGTAACCTGTGTCGGTTCAGGCGTGGGCGTTGCCGCCGTGCAAGCTGTCAACCACAATAAAACTGAGAATACGAGAAGGAAACTGTTTTTATTCATGCGGGAAGTATAGCTGTTATCCATAAATGAGCCGCATTTGCTGAACTTGGGGGGAAACGGCCGTTTATCTTCCTCGATCAAGAATGGTTCACTCCTGTGAGCGTGAACAATTCTGTGTTTTAGGATGCCGAGCGTGCTGTTTATGGAATTTGGCAACTGCCTGTCACCTTGATTATTTCTTTTATTTCCAGCAATGGAAATCGTGGGGTTATCAAAGGGGTAAGAATTATTGACAATTCCCGCCTGTTACTTGACAATTGGGGCTATGTCTGAGAAGCAAGCTAACGATGAAAATCAAACCCCATCCCAGCCAGCGCGTAAATGGACGCGATGGCTGGGTATTTTCCTGATCCTGTTCGCCGTATCGGCCGCGTGGATGCTTGGTGTCGCGTATTTTGGTACGCAAAGCGGGCAGAAACAGCGTGTCGAAACGCAGCAACTCGAAATGGAATCTCAAATTACGCGACAAGTTGAATTGGCGCAAGAAGATGTGGAAAACGGCCGTTTTAATTTGGCAACCCGTCGGCTGGGATGGGTACTCGAACAACAGCCCGCCCATCCCCAAGCCATCTCCTTGACCGAGCAAATTACCGCCGCGCAAGCCATCACCCCCACGCCCGTTCAACCAACCGCCACCCCCGCGCCCATCCCCGCCACCCCCGCTGAAATTACGGATACGAATGCTGAACTCCGCCGCGTTGAGGCACTCCTTAATGCCGCTAAATGGGAGCAAGCGATTGTTGCTTTATCCGCATTTCAGCGTGAATTCCCTAATACTGAACGGCCGCAAACCGATCAAATGCTCTATGACACCCTCATCACCTACGGATTGGAACTGCTGGAAACCGATCAAGTTGAGCGCGGCCTATTTTATTTAGAGCAAGCTGAAACATTGGGCGATCTGCCCCAAGAAGCGGCCGATTATCAACTATGGGGCGAAACATATCTGCAAGGGCTTGCCTTTTATGACGTAAATTGGGACGTTGCCGCTTACTATTTTCGTAATCTTTGCCTCGCGGCTCCGTTTTACCAATCCTCGTGTGATTTATTAAATGAATCATTGGTCAATTTTGGCGACCAGTACAGTTATGCTATGGATTACTGCCCTGCTGTGCCAATCTACCAAGAGGCACTGACTTATGATAATGTGCAAGCGGTACGCGAAAAGCTGATCGATGCCCGCGAGGGGTGCGCCCAAGCAACGCCCACTCCCGCCGCCGTCATCACCGATACCATCTCAGAAGGGGAATAAATCCCCCCACTCGTTCCACGCTCGGCGTGGAGTAAAATAACAATTAAAGTAATTTATGGCTGAATTTGGCGAATCATTAAGCAAACGAGAACTGGACGTTATACGCTGTATGGCGGATGGCTCTTCTAATAAAGAGATCGCGGCTGAACTGTTCATCAGTCAGAACACGGTCAAAGTGCATCTGCGTAACATCTACGCCAAATTGGGGGTATCTTCGCGCACGGAAGCGGCCAAAGTTGCCATCCAACAAGGGGCAATTGAAAGCCACATCAAACCAGAAGAACCTGTTGAAGTGTCTGTCGTTGAAGAACCTATTGTTGAAGAACCTATTGTCGAAGAAGCAGAACCTGTTGTCGAAGAAGAATCCATCACCCCCCCGCCCGATCC
>CAYSDT010000287.1:0-1373 GCA_964429835.1 uncultured Ardenticatenaceae bacterium
ATTGACAAAGTCGCCATCATTGGCGCAGGGACGATGGGGGGCGGCATTGCTGCTCACCTTGCCAACATTGGCATTTCCGTCGTTTTGTTAGACATTGTTCCCCCCAATTTGACCGATGAAGAGAAGAATGACCCTGCCGCGCGAAATCGCATTGTGCAGAGCTTGTTCACGCGCATGGCAAAAGCGAAACCTGCCAATTTAGCGCGTAAGGATCGGGCTGATCTGATCAGTATCGGCAATACCGAAGATGATTTTGACCAAATCGCGGACGCGGATTGGATTATTGAAGTCATTATCGAACAGTTGGCTCCGAAAGTGGCGTTGATGGAGCGGATTGAAGCGATTCGCAAGCCGGGCAGCTTCGTGACCTCGAATACGTCTGGTATTCCGATCAATGAAATTGCAAACGGCCGTTCTGACGATTTCAAAGCCCATTTCCTCGGCACCCATTTCTTTAATCCCCCCCGTTATCTCAAACTGCTCGAACTCATCCCCACCCCCGACACCGATCCTGCCGCGCTTGAATTTTTCACGCAATTCGGCAATGACGTGCTGGGCAAAGGCGTTGTGATTTGCAAAGATACGCCTAACTTCATCGGCAACCGCTTCTTTGCGGTGGCTGCCAGTTATGCGATTGAGCAAGCGTTGGTCGGCGGCTTCTCCGTCACTGACATTGACATGATTACCGGGCCGCTGATTGGCCGCCCAAAAACAGCCACCTTCCGCCTGATGGATTTAGTCGGATTGGACATCATGGGGCATGTGATCAGCAATTTGTACGCCGCCACCCCCAATGATGCTTACCGCGACATTTTGATCGCCGAAAAGAGCCATACCTTAGTCAATACGATGATTGAGAATGGCTGGTTGGGAAATAAAAGCAAGCAAGGGTTCTCCAAAAAGACCTTTGTTGACGGCAAACGAGAATTCCACACGCTGAATTTATCCACATTGGAGTATGAACCAGCCAACAAAACGCGATACGAATCGGTTGGCAAGGTACGCAAAATCGAAGATTTGGGCGAACGGTTGCGTGCGCTCATGGCCTTTGATGATGTAGCCGCCAATTATGCCCGCGACGTGCTGTTCTATGGTTTCGCCTACGCCGCTTATGTCGCGCCTGAAATCGCGTACAAGTTAAGCGATGTGGATGATGCGATGCGCTGGGGCTTTGCCCACGAAGCTGGCCCATTTGAAGTATGGGACATGCTCGGTGTGGCGGAAACGGCCGAAAAGATGGAAGCTGCTGGCTTGGAAGTAGCTGATTGGGTGAAGGAGATGTTGGCGAGTGGACGTACATCTTTCTATGAAGATGGTACGGTTTATGATTGGGATGGCAAAACGGCCGTTTCTCTCCCCATTGACAAAAACAT
>CAYSDT010000287.1:1473-4538 GCA_964429835.1 uncultured Ardenticatenaceae bacterium
GCCCAGCAAGGGATGTGGGATCAGCTAGAGCAGATGATTCACGGCTTGCAAGATGCGACCTTCAAGTTGCAACATGCGCCAAAACCAGTGGTAACGGCCGTTCATCAGATGGCACTCGGTGGCGGCAACGAATACGCGATGGCAGGTTGGGAAGCCGTCGTCGCTCACGAATCGTACATGGGGCTGGTTGAATTCGGCGTGGGACTCATCCCCGCTGGTGGTGGCTGTAAGGAAACCTTACGCCGTCGCATCAACCCCGTCATGGCTGACGCAAACGCCGATGTATTACCCACGATGCAATCCGTTTTTGAGCAAATCGCCCTTGCAAAAGTGGCAACCAGCGCATGGGAAGCGCGGACGATGGGATACGTTCACGACAGCGATACCGTCGTAATGAATAGTGACCATCGCTTTGCCAAAGCAAAACAACGCGCCATGCAGCTTTACGCCGCTGGCACACGCCCGCCAGAAGTTGAAAAAATCTATGCGGCTGGCCGTGATGCGTATTCTGCATTGCAAATGGGCATCAAAGGGTTAGTCTGGGGCAATTATGCCAGTGAGCATGATGCACTCGTCGCTAAAAAGTTGGCGTACATCCTCTGTGGTGGTGACAGCAGCGCGGCTGGATGGGTTGACCCGTGGGTTATCCTCGATTTGGAACGGCAGATGTTCATGGAACTGTTGCACGAAGAAAAGACGATTGCACGGATGATGCACATGCTGCAAACGGGTAAACCGCTACGCAATTAAGAGATTGAGAGATTTGAGATTGGGAGATTATCCTCAATCTCAAATCTTTATTGGGGTGAGGTGGAATGATGGTTGAAATGGATTATGAAACAGTATTGCAAGAAGTTAAGCAATGGCCGTTATATTTGCAAATAAAACTTATGCATGAAATTTTAGACTCTCTGGCGTTAGAACTATCATCATTACCACAATATGCAGAAGAATTATCGGAGATAACTAAAAATGAGTAGAGAAGCAGTCATTGTAGCGGCAAGCAGAACGGCCGTTGGCAAATCAAAAAAAGGCACGACCCGCAATTGGCGATCTGATGATATGGCCGCAGCGGTTATTCAAGAATTGATGAAACAGGCGGAAGGGCTTGACCCATACGCCATTGACGACGTAATTATCGGCTGTGCGATGCCGGAAGGGGCGCAAGGGTTGAACTTTGCGCGTGGCATTGCGTTGCGGGCGGGATTGCCTGTGGAAGTGCCGGGCATGACCGTCAATCGCTTCTGCTCCAGTGGGTTGCAAACGATTGCGATGGCCGCCGAGCGGATTATTGCCGATGGTGCAGATTGCATCATCGCTGGTGGCGCGGAGACGATGAGCATGGTTCCCATGACTGGTTTCCGCATCAATCCCAACCCGTACATGGTGGAAAATATGCCAGAAGTGTACATGGGGATGGGGTTCACGGCCGAAAATGTGGCCGATGAGTACGGTATTAGCCGTGCGGCTCAGGATGAATTTGCGTATCGCAGTCATATGCGGGCGATGGATGCGGTGAAAAACGGCCGTTTTGCTGAAGAAATCCTGCCTATCGAAGTCGAAGAGGTGACTGTGGGGTTAAACGGCCGTGAGAGCCGCACCATCATCTTTGACCAAGACGAACACATTCGCCCCAGCACCACCGTTGAAGGGCTGGGCAAATTGCGCCCCGTCTTCAAGATGGGTGGTTCAGTCACCGCTGGCAACGCTTCGCCATTGAGCGATGGCGCGGCGGGCGTTATTGTGATGGAACGCAAGATGGCGGAGTCGATGGGGTTGACCCCGTTGGTCAAATTCAGCGGCTTCAATGTTGCTGGTGTGCGGCCGGAAGTGATGGGCATTGGACCGATTGCGGCCGTGCCGCGCTTGCTGAAACGCAGCGGCATCAGCCTGAGCGACATCGGCTTGATTGAGCTGAACGAGGCGTTTGGAGCGCAAGCGGTGGCTGTCATTCGTGAGCTTGGCTTAGACGAAGACATCACCAATGTCAACGGCGGGGCGATTGCGTTAGGCCATCCGCTGGGGGCGACGGGCGCGAAGTTGACGGTGCAGATCATCCACGAGATGAAGCGTCGCGGCACGGCGATGGGCATGGTGACGATGTGCATCGGTGGCGGGATGGGCGCGGCTGGGATTTTCGAGAATATCTGATTAACAATTAATAATTAACAATGAACAGCTAACAATTAACGGGAAATCGTTAATTGTTAGCTGTTTTTGTTTGGGGCAAACGGCCGTTTATTTCTCATAAGCCGCACACACTTTAGGCTGTTATACTTTGTCCATGAAAACAGTTTATATAGACGAATCTGGGTCGCCATCACCAATTGACGGGGATCGCTACTTAATCATAACGGCATTGATTACCAAATCTGAGCGTGATATTGAAATACAAGTCAAACGCGCCCGCCGAAAAATGCGAGTTCGCTCATCGCTGAACGAGCTTAAAGCGTCCCATAGTCGTCCAATTATTATCAAGCGATTGCTTGGCACATTAGCGAAATCACCGAATGAAATTGTAACAATTGCCATAGATAAAAGGGATGTGCCAATCAGTCAGACCGAGATAGTGTACCAAAATGCGATTGGGTATATCGTACAACAGTGTGCGCGTAAATATCCACAAATGCACATTTATCTGGATAGACGGTACACAAATCGGCGGCAAGTAAATGAACTAGAAACGGCCGTTCGTCAACAAATTTCAAGCATACCCAATCAAGTTATTATTATCGAACAGGTTGATTCGGCCGTTTATGTAGGGGTGCAAGCTGTAGATTTTGTGGCTTGGGCATTTAGGCAAAAGTATGAGTATGGCGAAACATGGGCGGTGGAGATAATTTCCGATCTTGTTATTGTGGAGGAAGTGGTGAGGGGATCAAAAATAGCGGCTTTGCCTGGGGGCCGATAACCACCGCTCTTAATGGCGGAGTGGGTACGTTCTCCGAACGCCCAACCGCTCCAGGTCTTACTTTGCCGCTACTTAATTACCATTGTACGGAATGGGGGGACAAAAGTCAATCATTACGAGTCGTTTAATAGGACAGTCGCATGAAGCGCGTCAT
>CAYSDT010000288.1:0-4512 GCA_964429835.1 uncultured Ardenticatenaceae bacterium
TTTTTATGCGGATACAGAACAAAATGAAGGAGAAACGGCCGTTTCTACCCTAAACACCTCCTTACAAACCCATTACGAGATGGGGTTAGCCCAAGCGGAAGCCGAATGGCTGGATCATTTGGACGGGATGGATGTGGGGGAAACGGCCGTTTCTGACCTGCAAACCTCCATCTATTTCTACAATAGTATGCGCCGCTATCAGGAACTATTCGATCCACCCGCCCATTTCCTGCAAGCGTGGCTGCCGAATCCCCGTGCCGTGCTAGAAAATGGCAACCCCGCCGACCTCGCCCGCCATCCGCAAGAAGAATTGAACGTCGTGCTGGAGCTAATGCTCGAATCCGCCTCCCACGCACTCCTGATTGGCGATTATGAACGCGCTGACAATGTACTCGACAGCATCAATCGTGTTCTCAGTAGCGGCGGCCAATTTATCGACCCGCTCGCCATCAATTACCGCGATGTCATCCGCCAATTAGGGCGGCGTGAATATGAACCCAGCCGTATTGTCATCAATGGAGATCGTGCCGAAGTAACGGCCGTTTCCAATAATAACCCCATCGCCCGCCTCATCATTCTGCGCTTGCAGGGCAATGATTGGGTGTTCGTTAATTAGCACTGGACACTGGCTCCAGTAGGGGCGGCTCGCGAGCCGCCCCTACAACTCGATAGTTACCCCCGCGCCACCGCCACAATCTCCGCCATCACCGACAACGCAATTTCTTCTGGCGTTTTTGCGCCAATCGACAAGCCAATCGGCGCGTGCAAACGGGCGATGGCTTCCTCGTCCATCCCCGCCTCGCGCAGACGCACGACGCGCTTGGCGTGCGTCTTTTTGCTCCCCAATGCCCCGATGTAAAACGCAGGACTGTCTAACACGACCGCCAGCGCGGGATCGTCGATTTTGGGGTCATGGGTGAGCAACGCAACGGCCGTTTCTTCATTCAGATCAATTTGCTCAAAAGCGGCACGCGGCCATGCCGAAATCACCTGATCCACATCGGGGAAACGCTCCTCGTTGCCAAACGCCCGTCGTGGGTCGATGATGATGGTGCGATAGCCAACCGTTTTCGCAAACTGCGCCAATGAAATGGCGATATGAACGCCGCCAACCATCACCAACGTCGGTGCGGGGCGGATGGCATCGACGAACAGTTCAATCCCATCTGCTAACCATAATCGCCCTGAGCGGCGCAAGTCAAGTTGTAAAGCCAACCCATCCATCGCCCCGCCAAAGCTGCCATGCACAATGCCAGCGGCGGTGATGCACATCGTCTGCCCCAACAGTTCCCCGTCCGCTTGAATGACGGTGAGAATTGCGCCCGCTTGATTGTTGGCGTGGAGAGTTTGGGAGAAAACGGCCGTTTTTCTATCAAACTGCCCCACAAAAATCTCAATCGTGCCGCCACACGCCAAGCCGACATCCCACGCGGTCTCATCGCTCACCCCAAAATGGAGTAATTGAGGTGATAGCGCACGCCCCGCGTCGATGACCGCCCCTTCGACGCAACCGCCGCTCACCGAGCCGCTGAGTTGCGGCAGACCATCCATCCCATCGGCAAATTGGAACGCCATCTTGCCCCCCACGCCGCGCGGGGAAGCACCCCATGTCTGCACCACTGTTGCCATCATAATCGGCGATTCATCCGTCCATTTTTCAATATCTTTTGTTATTGTTTCCATGTTGTCATCCTTTTCTCAAATTTTATTGGCTGGCGGTTAAAACCGCGCCTATGATTGCAAAGTCGGCCTCCGCCGACTAGGTTTTAGTCGGCGAAGGCCGACTTTGCAATTGTTGTTGCGAATTTATTCGCCAAGTACGAGAACAATAAAGGCAGATGAAGATTAGTGCAAGATGAAGGCAAGCTGAGAGCGGATGGGAGAAAAACGATTGTTATGTTAATGAAACGATGGGAAATAGGTGCTAATTTGGATAAACGGCCGTTTCACTGCTATACTGTTGGCATGTTTAATCTTTGGAAGAGGTTAGGTAATAAATTTGATTACTAATTATGCAGCGACTGTTGCACCGTGGGTAGCTGGGTTACTTGTTTTTGTAGCCGCGCTGTCTACGTTGTCAGCATTAAAAGCGATGCGTGCGATGAAGAAGTCCCCGTACTTCTTTATGCGTATTCAGGCAGAAAAAAGGTTCCGGCGGTATTCGTCGGCAACTTTGCTGTTTCTGTTGGTCGCAGCCGCAACGGCCGTTTATGGCATCCAAACCCCTCCCGTTGATCAAACAGCCCGCATGGCGATACTTGCCAACAGCAAACCCCCCACAGAAGAAGTGGTAAGATTAGTTGACCGCGCCGCCGTCGCTGATGCTGAAATACAAGCGATTACCGAAGAGTTATTAACCGCCAGCGAAGCTCCTGCTGAACTGGAGACCCCCGAAGATACGACCATCATCCCCCCCGAGTACGACAAATTTGAGCCGACCGCTTCCTTACAGGACGATACCGCTTTGGGTAAAATCGCCTTTTCAACCGACGTTGACGATGAATACCAAGCCGTAGAGCCAAACGATATTTTTGCCGAAGGCGATTACACCCTCTACGCCACATTTAGCTATGACGATATGGCTGATGGCATGTCATGGGCGTGGGTTTGGCGACTGGATGGCGATGTTGTCGAAGGCGGCAACGAGTTATGGGCGTATGGTGCGGACGGGCCAGGTTACATCTATCTCAGCCCAGAAGAAGGATTCCAAAACGGCCGTTATTCCCTCGATGTCTGGGTGAACGGCGAACTCCTCACCTCGTCAGCCGCAATAATGAGCAACGCCGCTGCCGCAGGCAATTAGTGCGAGTGGCAAGCAGCAAGTAGCAAGTAGCAAGTCCCCCTTATTTTTTATCAGCAATTCCCGCTACCTGATCGGATTTTTTAACATTCATACTCGACTAAAATTCTAAAATTCTGATATATTTATTGCAAAATCTTTACGAAAACTATGAAAAAGATTTTTTTAAGGTAAATTTTGGCGATTTTGAAGCGATTTAACGATTTTTTGCGCCTGCATATGGGAAATACTCAACGCATTGTCCTGTATATGGGGGGTGAAGAATTCTCAAATCCCTAATACACGCTGTCGTTTTAGTTTTCGTAAACTTTTTGCAACAGAGTTCAGTAAAATCGGCTATTTCTCTCTGGTAGAATGGTTAATGTTAATAATTCCCTGCGGGAATTGCTGATTTTTTATCTGTGTTCATCAGCGTAATCAGTGTCCTATTCTCCCCCTTCACGAACCAATCCAATCATATCCCCGACAACGCCAGCGGCGGTGATTTCTACGCTTGCCCCTTTGCCGCCGATGAATAGCGGTGTCTCGTTGTATCGCTCGGTGTAGAAGCTGATTTGCTTCATGTTGGCGAGCGGGGCGTTCATCGGCACTTCTTGCAGGCTGACTGTGCCGCCTTCTGCGCTCACTTCAGCCATGTAGCGCAACACATTGCCGCGCAAACGAGCGGTGACGAAGCGACGGCCGATTTCTTCATCTAGGGTGGAAACGGCCGCCATAAACCTATCAACCGTCAACCCCTCCATCTCCTCCCTGTACAACGCCTCAATCGTGATGTCGGCAGCTTGCAACGGCCAGCCCGCCAATCGCCCCAAAATGAGCAATTTACGCATCACATCTTTGCCGCTTAAATCTTGGCGCGGATCGGGTTCGGTAGCCCCGTTCGCCTTCGCTTCAGCGACCGCTTGCGAAAATGGCACGCCACGATCCAACTGCTGGCAAATGAAGCCGATTGAGCCGCTCAATTGCCCTTCCACACGCTGGATGGGGTCGTTTGTATCCAATAAATAGCGCAAGGTGGCGATAATTGGCTGTCCGCCGCCCACCGTCGATTCATAACGCACGCGGGGGTGATTGAAGTAGCGTTGCGCGGTCGCCCAGTCGGCGGCCAATGCGTTTTTATTGGCGAGGGCGACGCTGTAACCCAATTCAAGGGCGCGGTCGAGGGCGGGTTCAAGGCCATTAACGGCCGTTAAATCCACAACTATCACCTTTTCCAACCCCGCTTCGTGAGCCTGATTGATCATGACGAGAGCAGACGGCCGTTTTTGTCCAAACCCATCCCCCCGCGCCTTCACCTCAACAATCGCCAGCAGTTGCTCGTCGGATAAGCCCATCGCTTCCCATTGCCAATGTTGGCTGTCGGCAACGGCGACGATGTTGAAATTGAGTTTATTGCGGTTTTTTGTGGAATAACGGCCGTTTACAATTTGGCGCAACAACGCTTGCCCCACACCGCCGACTCCCAGAAGTATTACAGGTATTTGTTTCATTTGATGATCTCCATATTTTGGAAAGTATAGGGTGTTAGCCGTTGTCTGCAAAGTAAGAATGAGCGCAGATTTCGGGGATGGTCATCGTTTCGACCGCCCCCAAATCATGTTTGATTTTGAAATTCACCCGATAAAATGCCGTAATGATTTCAATTTTCCTCGCTTACATGGTTAGGGCGATTGCATACTCGGATCGCCGATGAATGAATTCATCGTCTGTTA